>NZ_JBFTSK010000009.1:0-202013 GCF_056399985.1 Chitinophaga sp. 01L420 | reverse complement strand
AACCATATGCACATTCCAACAACAGACCTTTGTGATGAATTCAGCGAAGAAATCAAAGTAGCCTTACCCATCGGATTCAAAGATTTTGGTGGAATAAAATCCTTTCATGGACAAATTGTGACCTTAAAATGCTTTGAAAACAACCCCCTCGTCAGACAAACCTTAGAAACAAATGGCACTAACAAAGTGCTGGTAGTAGATGGCGGCGGCTCAAAAAATTGCGCCCTAATGGGCGATAATATCGCTGAACTGGCCATTAAAAATAACTGGAACGGCGTTATTATTTATGGCTGCATCAGAGATAGCGTGGCCATTTCTAAATTACCTATCGGGCTAAAAGCGCTGGACGTAATTCCCATAAAAAGCGGAAAGAAAAATGAAGGAGATACCGGCATCACTATCAATTTTGCCAATATTGACTTTATCCCGAATCATTTTATTTATTGTGATGAAGACGGAATCATTGTTGCTGAAAATGATTTGTTGAATGCACACAAGCCCTGATTCTCAATAGCGGTTTCAAAATTAAATCAAATATATAGAGACCAAAAAATTCTTACCAGGAAATTAAATTATTCCTTATTTTTAGATAGAACAATGAATTGACTGCAGGAGCTGGCACTATATGTTTATCGACCCGGGTGGAATACCAGCTCCCCATAATCTGTCACTTCCTCTCTCCCAGACATTTAAAAATTCCAGTAGCACTTAAATTAACATACTATCTGAAAAAACCGTAATTCTTCATCCTAAACAGTAAACAATGACCAAAATCTCCCAACTCGTGGTGGCTGTTACAGCACTTACATTGGCAATGCTCAGCTGTAAAAAGCAGTCTGAATCTTCCAATCTTCAGAAAATTGATACGAAAAAGCCATTGGCAACCGTCAATGGCATTGCAAATGGAACATATATGCTGAACGTAGTATATTTTATTCCATCAGATCTTGATACCGTGCCAGGCTATCGGGCAAGGTTAAACGGCGTATTCCAGTATATGCAGAATTTCACCTCCAAATGGATGAACCAATGGGGACACACCGGCAAAACAATGGGACTGCAAACAGACTCCAGCGGCCAATTGAAAATATCACTGATACGCGGACAACAGGGAAAAAGCAGCTATCCATATGACGGCGGCTCAGGTGCTGTTATGACCGAAGTAAATGCTTACTTCGCTGCGCATCCCACCGAGAAAAAAAGCGATCATATTATAGTTGTCATCCCCACTTACTCCTACGGCGCCAATGGAGATCCCAGTGGCGGACCATTCTATGGAATCGGTCGCTGGTGCTTCGCATTGGATTATACCGGTCTGGATACAATCAATCTTGGTAAACCCGATGATAAATTTTCTACCAAATGGATTGGTGGTATGGCACATGAAATGGGACACGGCATTAACCTCCCACATAACGGAGGTGCCCAATCCCAAAATATCTTATATGGCACCACATTAATGGGTTCTGGTAATTATACATTCGGAAAAGCACCTACATATTTTTCACCGGCAGATGCGGCGATACTGGCAAATGGCCAGGTATTCAGTACTGTTACCAGAACTGACTGGTACACTGATCCCGGATGCCAGGTTAAACAAGTGTATGCACAGTATAATAGCGCCTCCGCAAGCATCATCGTTTCAGGCAAGTTTTCAGCCACTAAAGCAGTAAAGGACATCGCTTATTACAACCGCAATACCGGTAACGATAACGGCGGCTATAACTCCGTAACATTCGCCTCTAAGCCTATTGGCACCGACAGCTTCCGTATCGTTATGCCTGTCAGCGATTTCAGAGACAAGGGAAATACCAATTATGAATTTACCATCAGACTATGCCACGAAAACGGTAGCATCAGCAATTATGTCGCTGCCTATAGTTTCGTGAATGACGTCCCCGTTATCACCTTCGGCGATAAGGCGGTATATGATAAAACCGGCTGGACGGTAGCTGCCTATAGCTCCCAGGAAACGGCCAGCGAAAATGGCGCCGCCATCAATATCATCGACGGCTCCGGTAGCACCTTCTGGCACTCCCGGTGGTCAACCAGTGCCACCAGCTATCCGCATTATATCACCGTCGACATGGGTCAGGCGTTGGATGTGAACCGGTTTACTTTCAAACAGCGGGACAGCAGAATGGTGAAGGTGGTGGAAATCTTAACCAGTAACAACAATACTACCTGGACTTCCCAGGGCGATTTCACCCTGGCACAAAGCACCAATCCACAAAATATAATGCTTTCTTCCACAAAAAATTTCCGCTACTTCAAACTGAATATGAAAAGTTCTTATGACGGGGAACAGTTTGCAGCCATGTGTGAAGTGGGAACATACAAAGATTAAATTCACTGTAAAATAAAAAAATAATCCGGGCAGGATTGCCCGGATTATTTTTTTATAGGTTGTTAACACAACATACTCCACACTTTTTAAGAAATATAAACTGTTTTTTTGCCAGAAAGCTGTCTGTCTTTTTCCATTTTTCATAGTCCTCCTGCACTACTGTCTGTAGCCCGGCAGCCCACTCCTGATTGTTAAAGTTACATTCTCCGATAAAGCTGCCATTCGGCTGTCTGCTCAAATAGATCTTAATCCAATAATAGTTTTCAAATGTATATTCCTCCTGACAGGCAAATTGGCTAAAAAGATCCTTTATCAGCGGAAACACAATGTTGACAAGCCCTTCATGCGTTAATGAATCATCTTCTTTAAATGCCCCCTGTACCTGCAAAGCACTGTATACCAGGTGAAATTTATTACCCGGGATATCGTTTAGATCGAAGGACGGTTCATAACATCCAAAAAAGGAGCGGAAAAACCCATCTAAAAAACCCGCATTAAATGATGCTGCACCATCCAACATCGCTGCGAAAGGATCGACGCCAATAGCCGCTAATTCGTCATAAAATACTTCTACTCCATCAATCCTGATAAGAAATCCCAGGCAATAAACAATCACTTCCGGATGCTGTTGCTGGTTGACGATATGGCAATGTATTTCAATATTGAATCGTTTTATATAAACAATCCCCTTCTCTGCTGCTATCCGCGCTCCCTTAAACAGCTCCTCTCTATCTGTAGCTATCACTCCTGCCAATTGCGCTGCCAACAGCTCAAATAATTCATTTCCCTTTTCCGCCACGGTGCTTGCTGTCCCCGAAGACGCCTTCTTCTTAAACCAATTAAACATATACTAAACGCTTTCTGGGAAAATTTATACCCTGTTATTAATATTAAAAAATGAACGTCTTCTTAACAACCGCTATTTTGTTATAAACCATTTGGGTTTCTTTTCCAGGCATTGATTTAACAAAGTGCTTTTTAAATACGCTAAATATCCTAATAATAGCGAGTCATCTGGTCTGGTGTCGTTAAATCTTACTCTTGAATTAAAAGCCAAAACATCATCAGAGCCATCAAACGCATGTTCGTAATTATGCCCTGGTTCTGTCATCAGCAAGCTATCGGCAGCATGGGTGATGCTCTTCCATTGAATCGTATCGATTTTAAAGCTATAACCCTCAAAAAACTGTGGCTCATCTTCTTCCTGATCGACCAGGAAATATCCCCTTACTACCTGATACACTATCCCCCGTATCTCATTCCCTCCTTTCTTAAAATGAATCAATAAAGAAGTATCGAATCGCTCACTATGATAGAAAAATAACTCATTACTGTCAGTAACATTTATCCTATAGGGTAAAGAAAAATATTTGGTTTTTTCGCTCAAATAGTCCGAGATAGAATCGACTGTAGTTTTAGCTTTCACAATTTGTTGCTGCTGGCAGGAAGCCATAAAAAAAACAAATATCAATAGGGATAAAATTCTCATGACTCTTTTTTTACTCCCTCAATAAAAGTAATAAGTTCGGGATATCCAAGAAAATGGAAGTTTGAATAATCAGGTAGGAAAACCTGCAATGGGCAGCGCCACCTGGCAATACCCTGGCAACCAACCTTCCCATTGACGAAAAAGGTCATCAACCTTCCTTGTGCATACAGGAAAAAAAAGTACTTTAGCAATAATGGACACCAATTACTATATAAATAAATTTGAAAAAAGTCTTACCCTCACCGATAAGCAGCTCCTCAGTCAAAAAAAACTGGAATATAAAGTTGGTATATGGTTAAACTCGGTCGTATTGAAAATCCAGAAACAATCCTGGCGCAATACGTCTACAACAGCAAAGCCGTTCGAGGAATCCATCTTCTTCTCTGTTTGGCTAAACGAGGACACTATCCGGCAGGGTAAACTATATTATAACATACATGCTTTAAAATTAAGACAGCTGGCGGGTCACTCAATTAAAAGCCGTGAATTTGCAGATGCCTTCCGGTTAAGATTCAAAAACTTTGAGCAAAAATGGCCGAACGTACGTGTGGACTATGGCCCTTTAACACTGATGGAGGGCTGGGTTGCGATTGATGAAGAAAACCTCGACAGTATCATATCCAACCTTGCTCACCACTTTCTAGACATTCAATTTATCATAGACGATCTGCTGGCAGAAAGAAAGAAGACCTCACTTTAATAAACCTCAAGAATAACTATTTCCATTTTATTGAAAAGGAAACTATCTCCTGCTTTTTTGTGTAGTAGCACCTGTGCCAATGGAGTATAGGGAGATAGAAAAAAAATGGGCCGCTCATCTATCAGTTGTTTGCCCAAACCCGCTGCAATAAAAAATGATTGTTCTTTACATCGTACAAAGGCGCCTGTTTGAGCAGTAGTATAAATAACGTCTGTATTTACTTCCTGTAACCTGGCCAGCTCTTTTAGATTTTCTGCCTGTTGCCGTGCGTACATATTTTTTTCGAGATGTCCCATTGCTCTTCCTGTTTCGTATTTATCACCAGCCGAACTTTTACCTTCACTGTTAGCAGCCTCCTGTGCGTTATCAATAGCCGATTGGGCCATGGCAATACGTTCCGTTATTAATAGGTGGCCTGCTTGTTTTAAACTGGTTTTAAAAGCGATCATTTCCTGGCTCGTCATAAATTGTCGATTGAATCGCGGGCAAAGTAACTATTTTTTTTGTGGCACAAATAAGGACACACCTCCAACTGTCCGTTTCCGGACGCCCACCGCCCGCACATGAACAGTTAGAGAAAAAAGTCATACATAAGTGATATATGTTGCATATCGCTCTGATATGGCAACCTTCTTGCGGAAGTGCTTGTATAATGTCAAAACCATGAGTCACATTGTCATTCCCATTCCTCCACTCCCGGGTAAGCAGGAAATAGAAGTGGAAGTAACCATCAACAACCAGAAGCAACAACTGCACTACCGGGTAGAGTTGTTTTATTGGGACGATTGCTCCAATCCCATGGGACACCGGGCAGATTGTATCAGTGAAATGCTCTCACACCACGATCCGGAGTGGATGGTATATTATATCGGCGCACCTACAGACAAGTTCGTGCCAATCACATTTGTGAGTAAAGAGAGCAGGAAATTATTACATCCCGCCAAAGTATAAGGGGCACACATTCGAAGGAACTATATCCGGCGGCAACTACAACAGTCGCTCCAGCATACCTTTGCGCTTAACGATGTTTTTATAGTCCCATTGAATCTTCGCGGACTTCTCCAGCCAGCGTTTCAATAAATCTGCGTCTATCTGCTTTACATCCGTGTAACGGGCCTCCGCTGCCTTGAAGGTACCTTCCGGCTGCAAACCCTCTTCCTCAAAAGACTGCCCACTCCAGAACAACAGGCGCACGGCGTCTTTCAATTTACTATAGCCAACAATAGGATTACCATTCAGAAACCATACCGGATGCCGGTGCCAGATCTTGTTTTCTGCTCCCGCCAGGTGTTGATCAATTTCCTTCGCCAGCTTTTGGCAAATGGCTTTATCGGCAGGGGACATAGTATCATTATATGCCTTTACTTCTTCGTGCATATTCCCCGTTTTTAAATTAAAAAAGATAGGATCAGATTGAAAATATCAAAAATAAATTATTCCGTAAAATGCCGGCTACTTCAATATCCTGTTCTTTGATAACCCATTCCCCGTCTGTTGATAGCTGACCGTATCTGTTAATGACCTGATAAACGCTATCAGCGCCTTCTTTTCAACGGCTGTCAGCTGCAAATTCCCGCGCGGTAATGTCTGATGCGCTGGCCCTATGCCCAGTCCCGCACCGCCCCCTTTATCGTAAAAGTCGATGACCTGTTCGAGGTTACTGAACACACCGTTATGCATATACGGAGCGGTCAGCTCGCTATTCCTGACGGTAGGCGTTTTGAATGCATACCTGAAAATAGAGATCGGGTATAACAGGTATTTACCGGGATCACTGTCCAGCCGGGCAGGGGTACGGTTATCTGCCGGCACACCTAATACTTCAGATTCAGGCTCTGCGAAATAAGGAGGCGCTACACCATTAAACAAAGGAGCAAAGTGACAGGTACCACACTTCCCCTTTCCCATAAAGATGTTAAACCCTTTTTTTTCGGTGGCACTGAGCGAAGCAGGGTCACCGTTCATATATTGGTCAAACCGCGATTGCAGGCTGTTGAGTGAACGCAGATAAGACGCAATGGCGTTGGTAATCATTTCCGCAGAAATGTTTGCGTCACCCTGGAAAGCAGCCGCAAAAAGTTTTCTATAGCTGCTATCCTTTCGGAAAATATCCGCCGCTTTAGGAAGAGAACCACCCATTTCCACCTTACTATGCACCACTTCGAATACCTGGCTTTCCAGAAAATTGGCGCGGGAGTCATAAAACAATTTTGATTGAAAGGCTACATTCATCAACGTAGGCGTATTACGGCTTACTGTGCTGCTGCCATCCAGTGAAGGACTTTTGGTGAGTCCATCTGTAAATGCCTTACCCGGCTGATGACAGGAGGCGCAGGAGCGTTGCAGGTTCCCGGAGAGTCGTGGATCATAAAACAGTTGCTCACCCAATATCTTTTTCTCCGCAGTAGGATCTGATTCATTGTTCGGTGAATAACCATTTGGTTGAAAGTAAGTGGTTGCAAACAAATGAGGAGCACCGGGCAGCAGGATCTTTCTTTCTGCCGGCAACTCCAACAACAAGGTTTGCTGCCATTGAAGAATAGTGGTACTGATGGGGTTTGCATAAGTAGTGATAAAATGCAGACGGTCAAAAGCGGAAAAGCCCGGATGTTGCGACAGGTAGATTTCTGCTGCCATCAGGCGGCTCATCGTTTGTTGATATAAATTTTTATCTGCTAATACCGGCTCGTACAGGGCAAGTGCCTGTTGGAGTCCCTGCATTGCTGCTGCTGCTTCCGACATAGACTTCAACGCCACAGGCGAGTCGTAACCACTGATGCCCAATGCAATGATTCGGTATATTTCAAACCGGATGGCCTCAAAAATGTAAGCATCCATAAATCCATAAGGGTCCGTTTGTTGCTGCAAACGAACAAACTGTACCCGCAGTTGCCTGGTAAGAGATAATGCTTCCCGCCACTGAACCGGTTGTCCATCAGTAAATATTTTTTCTTCCAGTAACTGAAACCCTTGCGGAGCAATAACCGACAGGGAATTTTCACCATCGGCATATGGAAGTGCCGGGCCATTAATGATCTTAGAAAGATGCGGATAATAATATTCCACCAGGTACTCCACTTTCTTGTACGCGATCCTGCTATTACAGAAATGCTGTTTTACCTGCGCGGGAGTTGTACGTTGCAACAATGATTTTTCCAGCTTGGTCAACTGCCTGATGATAACGCCAAGATCTTTCCTGAATGCGGTTTCCAACGCAGTGCTTTCTGCGCTGCCCCTCACTCTTTTCCCCGGTGCAGTGAAAGAGAGCATCGGAAAAAGCAAAAATATTGCTATAATATTGGCTTTCATAGGGTTTGTTGTCTAAATAAAATAGTCTTAAAAAGATAAGCATTTTTAATTTATATTTCATGTTATAACCAAAATCTGCCCCTACATGATTACCCATCGTTTAACCTTCTGTAAGCTGGTAGCAACCCTGCTTTTTATTGTCTGTACTGCGGCTATTGCTCATGCACAAACCACGCTGTTGCCATTTGGCAGCGCCTGGAAATATCTTGACAAAGGCACCAACCAGGGCACTGCCTGGAGAGCTGCCACATTTAATGACGCCACCTGGGCATCGGGTCCGGGAGAACTGGGATATGGTGATGGCGATGAAGCCACCATTGTCAGTTACGGCAGTAGCTCCTCCAGCAAATACATTACCACCTATTTCCGTAAAACAATCAGCATCACTAACCTGAATAACTATACGGGATTTACGCTGGAATACCGGCGCGATGACGGTATCGTTATTTATGTGAACGGCACGGAAGTGAAAAGAAACAATCTGCCTTCCGGCACTATCTCGTATACCACGCTCGCTACTGATGCCAGCGATGATGGTGGTACGGTGCAAACTGCTACTATTGCTACATCAGCCTTTGTAGAAGGCAGTAATACCATTGCAGTAGAAATCCATCAAACCAGTGCCAGCAGCAGCGACATTTCCTTCGACCTGCAACTGAAAGGCACTACCAACAGTACATTACCTTCTATTACCCGTGGACCTTATCTGCAGATGGGTAATCAAACAGCGGTAAGTGTGCGTTGGCGCACCAGCATTGCGGCCACAGGAAAAGTAAAATACGGGACCACCTTCGGGGTGTATACAGACAGTGTGCAGCATACTACTTCGCTGACGGAGCATGAACTGAGAATCACCGGTCTGTTAGCCGATACAAAATATTATTATAGCGTAGGTACTACCACCGGCGTAATAGAAGCTACGGCGCTGAACTATTTTAATACGGCTCCCACTCCTTCCACTACCCGTAAGGTCCGCATTGCTGCCTATGGGGATTGCGGAAACAATTCATCCAACCAGGTCAATGTAAGGAACGCCTATCTGAATTACATGGGCAGCAATCCAACGGATGTATGGCTGCTGCTGGGAGATAACGCCTATGATGAAGGTACCGACGGAGAATATCAAACTAATTTCTTCAATATCTATAAAGATAACCTGCTGAAAAATATATACCTGTTCCCTACTCCCGGGAACCATGATTATGCCAACAACTCTTCCCGGCAGGATGATCATAACATCCCCTATCTGGCCAACTTCACCCTGCCTGCAAATGGTGAATGTGGTGGTGTAGCTTCCGGCAAAGAAGAATATTATTCATTTGACTATGGAGATATTCACTTTATCTGCCTGGATGCCTATGGGGAAGAAAGCAATAAACGTTTTTATGATACCTCAAGTGCGCAGATAACCTGGCTCAAAAATGACCTGGCGGCCAATGCGCGCAAATGGACCATCGCCTACTGGCATCACCCACCCTATACAATGGGTAGCCATAATTCAGATACAGAAAGCGACCTTGTTGCCATTCGTCAGAAAGTGATCCGTATCCTGGAAAGGAACGGGGTAGATCTTATTTTGAATGGGCATAGCCATGACTATGAAAGATCCTACCTGATCAAAGGGCATTATGGACTGGAAAATACTTTCTCCTTTACCACCAATGCAGTGAGTAACAGCAGTGCTAAATATGATGGTAGCTCCAATGCCTGTCCATATCTCACGCCTTCGGCCAAAACACTGCATGGCACCGTATATGTAGTAGCTGGTTCTGCAGGCCAGGTAGGTGGCACTTCTTCTTCTTTCCCACATGCTTCGTCTTATTATGCCAATGCAACTACCGGAGGATCGCTGTTGGTAGAGATTGAAGGCAATCGCCTGGATGCTAAATTTATTGCGGCAGATAATACGATCAAAGACAAGTTTACCATCCTGAAAGATGTGAACAAAAAAACGATCGTAAATACAACAGCAGGACAAAATGTAACGTTGACCGCCTCCTGGAAAGGCAACTACAAATGGAGTACCGGTGATACTACCCGCGCGATCACCCTTACCGCCGTTGCCGGCACTACCGTGTACACGGTGTCGGATAATGCTACTGCCGGCTCACGGTGTATACAGGATACGTTTAATGTAATCGCAGCAAGTGCATTACAGGCAGATAGTATCTCCCTGAAAACTAATACTACACCGGTATCCCAGTTTAAATCAACCGTATATCCCAACCCTGTTTCAGGAGGAAAGTGTTATGTGGAAATAAGCAGCAAAAAACCGAACCGATTCCATTTACAGATCAACGATGTAAGTGGCCGGCCTGTATTGCAAAAATGGCTGCAATCACCAGCAGGCAACATCAAAGAAGAAATATCATTGCCGGCAGGGATGTATTTTATTGTAGTCGCAGGCGCTAATGGTGAAACCAATACGCATAAGCTGATCGTACAGTAATTGATAACCTGGAATCAAAATAAAGCAGGGCGCACTGGTAAGTGCGCCCTGCTTTATTTCAGGAGTTGACAAACCTGCTGCCAATCAATTTTACTTCCACAAAATAGAAAAGCCGCGCAAATCATACGATTCACGCGACCTTATTACATCTGTTACTCAATAGGTGATTTTCACGAGACGATTATTTTGTTTAAGATCCAGCTTCGTAAAGTTACCCGTCAGAATGGTAGAATGACCATCATCTGCATTCACACCATCCAACAACGGTATTGTAAAGAAGGGTTGCGCAAAACCAAATCCACCTATATTATTATATTTCGTACTTAGTTTACCGGTAGGTTCCAGTATTACACAGCCATACCTTCTAATCCCGTTGTAAAGCTGAAAATCACCGGACACCAGGATATTACCATTACCCAATTCCATCGATTTGTAGATATATCCATCGGGACCAGTTCCCGATCCGGTGTCAAAGCCGGCATCCAGCGAACCGTCTGCATTAATAACAGCAATCTTGTTACGGGACTGACCATTGTACTTAACGAATCTGCCCGTAATCAGGAATTTGCCATTACGCATGGGTGATACATAATTAATAACGCCATCCGGCCCTGTGCCTGTCTGAAATGAGGCATCCAATGTTCCATCCATATTCACCCGGAATAAATTGTTTACCGGTGTGGCATTATTCCTGGTGAAACTACCACATACGATCAGTTTATCATCCGACTGCAGATAAGTATTACCAATATAGCCATTCATCAGCTCCTTTCCCCTATGTGCTACCAGGTCGTAGTTGTAGGTAGAGTCAAATGACCCGTCTGCATGCAGTCTTACTACACCGGATACCCGCACGGAATCTGTAATCACGGTATCTTTTCCTGCCGGATAATACTGCTTGCTCAGGTAATAGGTAAATCCTCCGATCACGATCACATCGCCATTGGATTGTACGCGTAACTGGTACACCGATCCATCAAAGGCAGCTTTAAATGAAGGAACGGTATCTGTAAT
The DNA here is from genome assembly GCF_056399985.1 of Chitinophaga sp. 01L420. Lineage (NCBI taxonomy): Bacteria > Pseudomonadati > Bacteroidota > Chitinophagia > Chitinophagales > Chitinophagaceae > Chitinophaga > Chitinophaga sp. 01L420. The sequence continues at coordinate 190,705 of NZ_JBFTSK010000009.1, read as the reverse complement.
CGCTTCACCATCTTTGTTGATATGATTAACCGTACGTGATACCAAAGCGCCTTTTGAGGTAAGTAAAGCCAGATTGTTGACAATGCCAGCCGTATAGCCATTCACGTTAAAGTAACCACACACCAGCAATTGCCCGTTCTTCATGAGCTGTACATCATTGACACCACCTTTGATGCGGCCTTCTGTTTTAAAGGATTTATCCTGGGTACCATCGGGCAAAATAGCAACAATAGCGTTATTACCCGCACGCGCGCCTCCATTATTGTAATCTGTGAAAGTACCTGCAACAATATAAGTCCCATCCGGCATACCAAGGATACGGGTTACCCCATCATTGGCACCTACAAAAGAGGCGAAGCTATTATCTACCTGCATCAGTCCATTCACCGTAAATGAGGGTCCAGGGAAAACCTGGTCGCCTACATTCATGGTAACCATACCACTGCTTGCCAGATCCGGTACCTCCACCTGGAGCGTGGTATCCGAAATCGCTTTAATAGTAGCCCGCTGCCCATTGAACTTCATCACAATACTGTCTTTGTACTTTAAAAAGCCGCTGCCTGTAAAACGGATCACGTCTCCATAACCACCTGAGCCCGGTGATGCCGCAGTGGTGTTCAGCTTTATCTTCAATTGTTCTTTCGCATCCCCGTATGGATCCTTACCAACATAAGTATCTTTCTTACATGCGCCTGCTCCCACTAAAAAAAAGACAAGCAACACTATTAAAATATTGTTATTCATGCGCGTAAATTTGAAGTAAACAATTAATGCCCGCCGGATTGCTGCCAGTAATCCAGCACTGCCTGCACAAATTCCATAGCGTTAAAACCAAAATTATGATCATCATCCAGTACGTGAACAATTTCATTTTTGCATTGCAGATCGGATGTAGCCACCAGGCTATTGATATTCAACGGGTTGGCTAGGTCGCCAATGGCAGTGATAACCACTGTGCGGGGACCTACATCCTTGGTTTTATTATAGTCGCTGAATTGAACACCCAGGTTCATGATATACCCACCGTAGGACTCCATATTCTGTCCCGGGAAAACTGGTAACTGCAGCTTATCCCGCCGTGCTATATCTTTCAGCATATACTTGCCTCTGAAAATATAACGGGAGAGAAAGCGCTTCCAGATTTCACCAGGAATCTCCCGCAGATAGATAGAATCCATATTCTCGATATAACGTACCGTGTTGACGGCATCCATCGCTTTTTTAATGGCATGATTGGTAGGTGCAAAGAAAGTAACACTTTCATTTTGCAGCACATCATGCAACCCGGCGCTGTCAATAATATTGGTGAGCGTATCAAAAAAGAAAGGCCTGGCTTTCAGAAAATCATATGCGCCAATATCATATACCCCTATCTGCTTACCGCTATCTTTATAATAATCATCTTTCTTACAGGATAGGGCCAATACCATCATTGCCACTATCAGTAAAGGGAATAAACGTGTTCCTGTTTTCATATCACAACATTTATTTTTTATTTAACCCAATATTTATTCAATACGATATTGGGATTATTAACTTGTGCAGCCGATGAAATAGGCCATGTCCATGCGCCCTGTTTAAACTGATCAGCGGTAAGATAATTTTTGCATTGCGCCGGGTCAGTTACCCTTCCGGTACGTACCAGGTCATACCACCTTACACCTTCTCCTATCAGCTCTTTTTGTTCTTCCAGGAATATGGCATCTTTCAGATTTCCTTCTGCAGGAGTATACAACAATGCTCCCGCCCTGTTACGCACCATATTCATCAGTGCTATTGCCTCATCATTCCTGTTCAGATTAGCCAATGCTTCCGCTGCCAGCAAAAGCACACCGGAATAACGGAATATGATCATATCATCATCAAAATAGAAAGTCTGCGGGTTGGTGACATTAGAGTATTTGAGAAACATCGATGTAGTATTATTCACATAAGGGAGATAAAACCACAAGTCCCGGCGCTTATCCGGATTAGCAGGAGGATACAACCGGCTAATATAATTGGCTTCATAGTAACAGTCGCTGTTGGAACCATATACCACAATCGGGTCGTGGGTAGTCCACTGTCCAAGAGATACATACTTTGTTTCCGTACCGTAATTCTTGTTCACAGAAAATTCGAAGATGCTTTCACGGGTACGACCTTTAAAAATCTTCTTGAACTCTTCAATAGGCAATAGCTGGAACATACCGCTATTCTTCACCGCTAATGCAGCGTCAGCAGCCTGCTTCCAATACTCATTCAGGTTACTTTTATCAAAACCGGCCATCCACATATAGCAGTTGGCAATCAGCGTATAGGCAGAGCCACGGGATGCACGTACCCCCCAGTTGGTTGGATCATCATACTGCCAGGGCATATCATCTTTTACCTCATTCATTTCCTTAATACAAAACTTTAGTACTTCGATGAAATTGGTACGTGGACGGGCGGTGGCATCATAAGGTAATGTATACAACGGTACATCACCATAAATACGCGCGATATAGAAATAGGTAAATGCTCTCACAAAACGAACTTCTGCGAGATAACGTTTTCTATCGGCATCAGACAAACTTGTTACCCCCGGAATCCGGTCTATGGCGATATTACAGGCCGCGATAGACTGATAATAAGGATACCAGTCGTCCAGCTGATATACCTTATACCGCTCGGGATCTTTCAGTTCAGTTGTATTCATCAGGTCATTCCTGGCTACGGTTTTAAAGGAAGTTACCCAGTTGCCATTAAATTCCCCTGCCCTGATATCTCCGTTAATATTATGAAAAGGTCCATAAGTGAGCTTATCGTAAATCAGGCCATAAGTATCTGCCACAGCGGATTCTACATCCGACTGTGTTTTCCAGAACGAATTCGCCCCAAGACGATCCACCGGTTCTACCTCCAGGAATTTTTTGCAGGAGCCTGCCAGTACACAGGTACCGGTCAGCAGTAAAGTCCATATCCACTTTTTACTATGCATAACGGTCATCATTTAAAATTCAAGATTTAAACCAAGTGTATAAGAGGGTGACGTGGGATAGGAATCAAGCCGGTCGCGCCCCAGTGTAGTTACGTTTTCCGGGTTAGGACCTGAATACCTGGATAGCATCAGCACATTGGCACCGGTAAAATATACCCTGGCATTATTCAGCTTCGCCTTTTTTATCAGGTCTTTGTTGAAGGTATAACCCAACGTAATACTGTTAATTTTAAAGTACGATCCATCTTCCTGGAACAGGCTCTGGGAAGGATTATAGTTATCCGTGTTACCCGTATAATTAAGCGGATTGGGATACTTTGCACGATCGCCTGCCTTCCTCCAGTAATCATACTCATTCACATCGGGTAAGGTTAGCGGCCCGTTATCAGGCTTATTACCCAGCGGGTAATACAAATTGCCCAATCGTTCCGATAAAGCGTTGTTCAGCAAATCGCGGTGTAATACGATGGTGCCACTCACAGCGAGACTGTAGTTCTTATACGTCATAGTGGAATAAATCCCGCCGGTCAGCCGGGGTTCAGGGTTTCCCGAGATCTGTAAATCTCTGTCGTCCACAATAAAGTTGCCATCCACATCACGGTACCGCGCATCGCCGGCATGGAAATAGCCGCCGCTGGCACTACGCATACGCAAACCGGTAATCGGATCAATAGGCACATCGTCATTGGTGCTATATACGCCGTCTGTTACGAACAAAAAGTTGCTGAGGGTATTCCTGCCCACTTTATTAATAACAGGTCCGTTATCGGAAGAATAGATGACCTGTCTGGCGCCTCCCGGCAGTTCCAGCAGGATATCCTTGGAAACGGCCCAATTGAGGTTAAGGTTCCAGAAAAATTTCGATGACGCCGGCAAAGGACGGATGGCGATCGTAACTTCATACCCTTTGTTCATCATGGACGACTCATTGGTAATCGTTTTGGTAAAACCTGTGGAAGTAGACAGGTTCCGGTCGTAAAGCATATTGGAAATCACCTTCTGATATGCTTCTACGGTAAGCATAAAACGTCCCTGAAGCATACTGAGATCTATCCCCAGGTTATATTGTTCCACCCTCTCCGGCTTCAGGTAAGGATTTGGCATGATGCCCAACTTGGGAGTAATACGGGAAACATTATTATAATTGCCATTCACGAGATAAGAACCCAGGGAAGCAAATACATTGGTAGAAGGACGCAGGTTGATACCATAGGTAGCACGCAGGTCACCAAAATCCAACCAGCTAATCCCCTTCATGAATTCTTCTTTATCAAAATTCCATTTCAAACCGATCGATGGACTTTTTGCCCAGCGGTCTTTTACGCCCGCGTAGGAATTACCATCTGCCCGGTAGTTAAAATTGACCACATACTTCTTGCTGAAGTCATAGGTCAGGTTAGCCGCCAGACCTACCGAATGCGTTTCCAGGTAGCCACCGTTCACCTCTATCCCCGAATAGCCACCGTAGTAGGAAGAAAAGCCTAACGGTCCATGATATACGTCATTGGGTCCATTATTCAGATTGATTTCCCTCGCCTGCGTTTGGTTGACAATCATCTCGGAGAAAACGGACGCATACAGCGTATGCTTCTCCTTAAAAGTATTTGAATACGTAAGAGAACTACGGTCATATAAATTCGCCGTACGACCACTATAACCGTAAACAGCGCTTTGATCACCATTTGCCAGCGCAGGGATAAAATTATCTTCCGTATCATCCGTATAATCGTAACTGATATTATTACCTATGCGCGTATGTGGCAGGAACTCATAAGAGGCATCTATATAAGTACGGAAATTATACGTTTTAGAATCACTCTTCCGATTAATAGCTCCTGTAAAACGCGACACATTCAAAAAGTAAGAAGGTCCCGGTAGCAGAGAAGAAGCAACTCCTGTACCAGCACCCACATCTGTCAATCCATTACCACTGCCTTTTAACTTCTTACCAAGACCAGCCGTCACCGACCCGGAAATCTTAAATTTCTGGCTGGGGTTATAATCAAGATTCATGGTAGCCGCGTAACGGTCAAAACCTGTGTTCTTTATCACGCCACGCTCCCGGTAGTAGTTCAGGTTGGTTTTATAACTCAATACCTGCGTACCCCCACTTACCGAAAGATTATGCGTCTGGTTGAATGTGGGTTTATAGTACAACGCCTGCCAGTTGGTAGAGTTATTGAAGAACGGATTCAGACTATCTGATAAAAAAGCTGTTTTGGAAATCTTGTAGATCTCGTCACGACTATACGTAGAAAGAATTTCATTTACCAGGAAATCACGCTCGGACATACCGCCGATGGTTTTACGTAATGGTGGAGTGGTGTTCATAAAAAAGCTACTGAACAACCTGACGATAGGTACGGCAGACTTACCACGCTTGGTAGTAATTACAATTACTCCATTCGCGCCACGTGAGCCATAAAGGGCAGCCGCATCTGCATCTTTCATAATATCTATCGTCGCCACATCTTCCGGGGGAATCATCGATAGCGGACTGGTACCTGGTCCTTTGGACTGAAAACCATATTCATAACCGGCATTGGCATCTACAGGTACCCCATCTATCACATATAAAGGTGAAGCTGGTGTCACATAGGCATTATTGCCCGAACCAGAAACGGCAATCTGGGATAGTCCGCGCAAGACAGTGCTACCCCTGAATCCTGGCGAGCCGGTATTGTTCTGGATATTCAATCCTGCCACCTTACCCTGCAATAACTGCTCTATATTGGATACCGGTACATCTTTAATTTCATCTGCGGTAATACGTGTAACCGATCCCGTTATCACCTCTTTTGTTTTACGTTGATACCCTACTACCACTGCCTCTTTCAGGCTTTTGGAAGAAGGCACCATGGTCACCATCAGGCGTACCTTTCCTTTTACCGGTACCTGTTTGGATTCATATCCCACATACGTAAACTCCAGGATATCTGTCGCCAACACGCTCACGGAAAATTCTCCGCTGGCATTCGTAATACCGATCCCCTGTTTATGTGTAGCATCTTTTTTCAGCATCACCGTAACTCCCGGCATAGGCGTATTGTCATCAGTCAATACCTTACCGGTTACCTTTATTGACTGAGCATACAGTATTCCCGGCAGCATCAGTAACACCGCCATGAATAGCCACCTGCGTATAGTAAATTTGAGTAGCATATGGAATAATTGGATAATTAAAAAATAGGTTGATCTGCGTAACAGGATGTTATCATTCATCCTGGAAACGCGGTGTACGATAAAAGCGGAAAATCACTTCCCAGTCTCCTTCTTCCCATATGGCAAAGTTCAGCCCGAAGTAACCTTCTGCACGGCCGCCACCCAGCCCCTTGCGGGAATAACCGAATAACACCTTCGCATTACCCGCCACAGCATATTTGGTATCAAGCGATGTCAATGGGATTGGATAAGCAACATTGTAGGTTACCTGCGTACTTGTCTTCTTCATGTCAAACCCGTGCACCAACTCACTCCATTTCGTGGTATTCAGTTTCATCGGATCTATCGGTAAAGAGTCCTGGTCCAGGAATTTGAAGGTCAGTGAATGACCATTACCTGTTTTCCGGAAATAAACTGCCGCTGCAGAATCGGCCATCAGTGTATCTTTCGACACATACACATTGGCTAACCCGGGATGAATGGAAAAGGGCGCCTGGTAATTACTTCCATTTGCGTTTGTACGGGTTTCGGTTTTACGCAAACGGGTCACATAGTCATATTCGTAAGGTTCGTAAGGCACCTCCCGGAGAGGCTGCAGGCGTAATTTTCTGAAGGAAAGCGAATTGCCGTTATTCTCCACTTTTACATCAAATAAGTACCCGCTATCCGGATACGCCCGGATTTGAGATGCACTTGCCTGACGGAAAACAAAATCGCCGGAACCGGGTCTTATTTCAAAAAAAGGATGCTGCACTGCTTGTCGCTTCCCTTCTATTTCCTCGTATGATTTTTCTGTACCATCATAGTCTTTTATCCATTCCTTCACCGTTACGTTCTGTGTTAATTCAGGCGCAGGAGAGCCATCCGCATGACGCTGGTTCAGCAAACTAAACTGCAGCGGGAAACTGGAGCCGTCTGCCTGGAAATTTGTTTTATACAAAAAGGTTCTGCCAAGCACCGGCGAATATGCATCTACCGGCTCAAACCCTGCATTATTGCTGAGGTAATCCCTTTCCGGTGGTGCCTTTTTGCAGGACGAAATACCGCCCCCAATAATGCCCATACACAAGATCAGGCAGGATGTTAATTGATATTTTTTCAGCATGATAACTTTTTTTCGGTCGGTTGAAAATTTAGAAATTACGAAGGCTGATGATTTCATCGATATGACGATTACCTGTAGATCCTACATATTTGTAATGGAGTACAAATGCCTGCATCTCCTCATCATACCTGCAATCACCATCATTAGCCAATGTTTTGTTGGCGGATTGTGGTGCAGGCGTAACCGTCACTTTATTATCTGCCGCCACCTGTATACGGATGATATAGCCACTGCCGAGTAAATCGGCGCCCTCCACATCACAGGTAACACTGTCTACTGCGGATACCGATTTCAACCTATCATACCAGGGACGATTAGTACCCGTGGGAAAAAAGATGGTACCCGTAGCCAGGTAATAATCACTATACTTGTTTTGCAGGGAAGTTGTTTTTTCCACGAATGACTTAAAGGCAAATACATGCGTTGGCTCCAGTACATGCAATACCCCATTGGTGCATTGAATATCTGCGGTATTTACATAAGAGAAAATCCAGTCTCTTACAAAACGTGAACCATTCAGGTCGCTGTACTTGAGCAGGTAGGCACCGGATTGTACCACTCCTTCTGTATTGGATTGTACTCCGTCCATATGCAACCGGCGCCGGTTAAGAGTACTTACATCTATCCCATCTTTTAATGAAAAGCTGGCAGATGTTTTATTACCGGCAATCATGTAGCGTAGTAATAACGTACGCCAAACAAAGGGAGCTACACTATCCAGTGTGGCAGTAGCCAGCTGATGTGATTTACGGTATAAGTTCAGATTCTGCATGGCTACCGCAATGCTCTGGTCCACTGGGGCGATAAAAGTGACCGCATTTTTTTTCAGCGTATCTGTCAGACCGGCTTTATCTATGATATAGAGCAGCGTATCGAAATTCTCTTTTTGCTTGCTCAGATAGTCATAAATATTGGCATTGACTTTTGTGGCAATTTGTCCGCTGCGATAAGTATTATCTTTCTTACATGCGCTATTGCCTAATATCATTCCTGACAACACACAGCAGCATACAATATGTTTTAAAGACATAAGGAACGATTTATTTTTTCCAGAAATTATTTTGTATCAGTGTCGGATTATTGGTCAGCGCACTTTTCGACACGGGCCAGAAAGCGGCGCCGTTATCTACATCTGCCTGAGACAGCGTGGTATACACCGGTATCTGTTTGAACTGTACCAGGTCAAACCAGCGCCATCCTTCTCCCAACAGCTCCCTCCTTCTTTCTTTCAGGATATAGTTCAACACTTCATTTCCATCTGCTGAATCAAAATTGACGAGACCACGCTGTGTACGGATCATGTTCAAATAATCACGACCATGCGGTACGTCGTTGATACGTATGGCAGCGGCCGCACGTAACAGGATAATTTCTTCATAGCGGAAAATGAGGATGGCTGATTCATAGCTGCGCAAAACAGGTGACTGCACTACTGCACGCACTTTGATCTTGCTGAACATAGGCGCGGAATTATTGAAATTGGTAAAGTAATTACCGCTTGATGTACCATCTCCATTTAAAGAAAAGCGTCCATCGCCGGGTTCATCGAAAATAGCCAGCACAGAATCTTTGGGCACATATATGTCCGCTGTTTTCTTTGGTACAAATGGCTCACTCAATGTCCAGTCTTCCGCATGACCACTCACAGAAGCTTCCTGATAATCGGCGGAAAAGCTCAGGGAGAAAATCACATCCAGCCCTTTACCTTTAAATACGCCATCTTCCGCAGTAAGCTGGCTGGTACTGGCTACGGAGTAACCACCATTACCACTGTTATCCATCACCTCTCTACAATATTTTTCCGCCATCGCGAAATCTTGTTGCCATGCACCAATATGCGCCAGCAGTGCGTAACAGGAAGCTTTAGTGCCTACTGTGGAATGCCAGTAATCATCATTCTGGTTCCAGTAGTTGCCTTGTTGTTCCGGCCACTTGCCATCGTACCGCCAGGGCAGGTCAATGGCAGCAGCAGCGGCTTCATTGGCAGCAAAAGCTAAAATGGTCGCCTGCGGAGTAGCTGCCTTACCTTCAAAATACCCGGCAGCATTGCTGGTAATGAGAGGCACATCACCCCATATCCTTGCGAGATAGAAATAAGTAAGCGCCCTCAGAAAGCGAATGTTGGCGATATCCAGTTTCAAATCCTCCGCCCGGTAGCGGAAATCATTTTTACTGACCAGGGGCAATTTTTCTATACATAAGTTGGCCTGTGCAATCACTGCATAAAATCGCTGCCAGTCTTTCCATTCTTCCAGCGCGCTATAGTTGGCGTTTAAGTTATTAGACAGTACTGCATTCAGATCCTGTCTGCTGCTGATCCGGAAGTCGCCACCACGCAGCTCTCCATAAGCCATAAATGCGTTACTGTTTGCCAGTGCCGCCCGCAATAAACCGTAGGTGGCAAATACGGCAGACCGGGCATCATTTTTCACCCGCCACATATTGGCTTCAGGCACCAGGCTGGTAACATCCGGGGAGAGTGTCTTCTTGCAGGAAAACAAACCGCCCGTAATGGTCAGCAGGATGATAAAAGAAAATCTGATTCTCATGAATGCTGTTTTTAGAATTCCAGGCTAAAGCCCAGCGTATAAGTTTTAGGAATGGGCATGCCATAGCCGTTGTCGTAACCATTAAAGTCAGCCAGTTCCGGATCTCCCCCGCTATACTTCGTGATGGTAAAAAGATTATTCAGCGTAGCATATACCTTACATTGCGAGAAATAGCGTTTACGCGCCCACTTCCGGTCTGCAAGACTATAAGAGAGCGTAAGAGAACGAAGCTTCGCAAAAGAAGCATCTTCCAGGAATAAGGTCTGGTCTGCCTGGTAAGGGTTTACATAACTCCATGGATTATACAGCGGATACTTGCTATAGTCACCAATACGTTGCCAGAAGGTCAGCTCTTTCACACCAATAATATTGTCTGCCCCTTCGCGGTTTACGAAGTCGAAACGACCAGCCATGCGTGCATTAATTAACTGCCGTCCAAGGGAGTAGGCGATAACAAAGTTCAGCGACACCGCTTTGTACGTGAACGTATTGCTGAAGCCACCGCTTACAGTGGGACTGTTATGTCCTTTCAGCATACGGTCATCATCGTTAATGACATTATCGCCATTGATATCTTGCCATTTCGGATCTCCTGCCTTAAAAGCAATACCATTGAAACTAAGCGGCTGTCCGCCTTTTACAGGAATGTCGCTGTCTTTCGTGTAGATGCCATTGTTTTGTAATAACCAGTAACGATCTATTGGTTTACCTACCTCCAGTCTGCGGTTACCGTAGGTAATAGCAGATAAATGATCCGGCAGGGCCAATAGTTTATTCTGGTTGGTTTGTACAATTAACTGTGGCTGCCAGGAAAAGTTACCGCGTATAACGTTGGCGGATACACTAAGTTCTGCGCCGTAGTTACGTACGCTCATGCCGTTTTTATTCGTTTGCTTATATCCGTATTCGGACGGCACCGGTACTGCTACTATCAGATCTTTATCTGTCTTAGAATAGATGTCCGCGCTGATGGTAACTTTATTATGCCATAGGGAAAGATCTGCACCAAGATCCCACTGGTCTGTATAAGGCCATTGTGTACCCCAGCCACTATAGCCTTTTCTGAAAGGAAGACTCAGCGAAGGAATACCATTGTAACCGGCGATGTTCCTGTTGCCGGACCAGCCTATATCCACGGTATAATAAGGGCCGTTACCGATGTTATCATCCAGGAATAACCTCCCTTGTCGTCCCCAGCTGGCACGTAACAACAGATTACTGATGGTATTACTATTGCGTAGAAACTGCTCTTCCGATAATTTATAGGAAGCGGCTATAGTAGGAGATACAAACCAGGTATACCCATTGGCGTTGATATTGGAAGATCCATCGCTGCGGAGCAACATGCTGAGGTTGAGTTTTTTATTAAACTCATAGGTAGCACTGCCATAAAAGGAAACCAGGTTAAAATTGACATAGTCCTTATAGCTATACACCATGCGGCTGTCGTAGGTATTATTTTCCGGATGGTCTTTATCTCCCACGCGAATGATCTTGATAAAATCAGACGGGCCCCGGTATCCTTTGGTGTAATCGTATTTGCGGTTATCCAGTTGTAAAGACTGTCCCACCTTCAGTGTGAGCGCATGCTTTCCGGAAAAGTTGTTGGACCAGGTGAGCGCATTATCTACCGAAATGCGTCTGTTAAGACCAGTATAATAGGAAATATAACTATTGCCTTCATTAATACTGCCGGGGATAWAATAGTCGCGGTTCTGGTCATTATAATCAACGGCCAGTAAAGAACTAAAGTTAAAGTGCGGCAGGAAGCTATAATTTATCGCCAGCGATGCCTGTATTGCATTGCTTTTATTCTTATCTACTACCCTGTCGTACTCTGTATTATACTTTGTGAGATAATCCTTATTAGGGGGTAGCGGATCAGTGAGCGAAGGCAGGTATTCTTCTTCCGCAAAGCGATCACGCAGGGAGTGGTTGTTTTTGCGATCCATCAGTGTACCGCTGATGCTGGTAAGGAGCTGCATGTTCTTTACCGGTTCAATGTTTAATTTAAAATAAACATTGTACTTGTTCAGTCCACTTTTGTCTGCTACGCCGGGGTCGTGCTGTTCTCCTACGCCGAAGATGAAGTTCGACCTGGCGCTGCCACCGTTGATAGCTGCGCTAACGCCCTGCACCAAACGATTCTGATAGTAAGTATCATCCCAGTTAGCGGGGCCATAATAGGCGGCCTGCATGGAATCTGCGAGGTACCTTGGAAATGCAGCCCACTGGCTGGCATTGGCATACTGCCGATAGAAGGGCAGGCGAAAATCTCTTTCAAACGCCGCATTGATGGTATGCACCATTGGTTTGGCCGCCACGCCGAAATAGGTATTGAAGGTCACCTTTTGTTTACCTGCGCGTGGTTTACGGGTGGTGATGCGAATTACGCCGTTTACACCACGTGGGCCGTACATAGCGGTAGCACCAAAATCCTTTAGCACTTCAATGGATTCGATGTTGTTTACATCTATGGCAGCCGCCATATTGATATTAGGACCTGGCCTGGTGTAATCATATTGTTTGATATCAAACGCATAGGGATGTTCCATTACCAGCGGTACACCATCAACTACATAGAGTGGCTGTGCATAGTAGCTGCTTTTGGCGCCGGTTATTTGAATAGCGGTACCACGTATGATAGTGAGACCAGGAACGCCCGGTTCTCCGGTGTTGCTTCTTACTTCCACGCCGCTGATGCGTCCCTGCAATAGCTGGTCGATGCTGGAATACGGTAATAATTTAACAGGTGATGCATCCATTACTGAAATGGCTCCAGGCATGGCACTTCCCGGGATAAGGGAATCCGGCGCCGTGGTGTTACCATTTAGCGGGAGCGTTGTATCAATGGCATGATTAGTCATCCTGACTGTCCTCACCTGGCTATAAGCAGATGGAGTAGACAAAGCAGTAGCTAATAGCAGCATTAATAATGCTCCTCTGAATGCATGAGTGTACAGAGTAGTCATGCATGAAAATTTACAGGATCAAAAAAGAATGTCTGTCTGGATAAGAATGTTTAAACCGATGTTAATAATTGTTCACATTTCACTAAACAAGGCTGATTCAAATATAGCCTGGCTGATAATACTTTGGTTGATAGTGTCGATTAAATCAATGTTAATTATTTTACTAATACTAAACAAGACTCCCGTCAAATATAATAACGAATTTTCAGTATTACTAAACTTATTTACGACCATTCACCTAAATACAGGGATAATTGTATAGTAATGCTAAAATAAAATCAAAATATGAATTTTCAAAAAAATAATCACACAAGCATTTGGACAAACAAATATTTAGCATAACTTAACACCGCTAAACAAGGCTCCCTGATCAAAATTTACATCTCACCGTACTGCAAAAAATAAAATTATGCTTCAATGCTACCAACAATTGCTACGCCACACTGTGCTGTTTGCAACGACGATAGCCTTTACCATGGCCTGTAACAAGCCTGTCATACAAACTGCCACTGCGCCGGAAGGAACTAAAATAGCCAGCGCGTCACAAAGAAAAGTGTTGCTGATTGGTATAGACGGATGTAAAGCTGCTGCTCTGAGAGCCGCTACAGCACCGAACATACAAGGATTACTACCACATGCATTATATAGTTATGATGCGTTAACACAACCACCTACCTGGAGTGGTCCGGGATGGTCATCTATGTTGACCGGCGTATGGGGTAACAAACATGGCGTCAGCGATAACAGTTTTTCCGGCAGCAACTTTTCACAATATCCAATGATATTTAAATACATCAAAGCCGCCAAACCCTCGCTACGCACTATTTCTATCGTATCATGGCCTCCCATCAATGATAAAATCATCAACAACGCAGATATAGCTATTACTGCCAATGATAACGACCTCGCGGTGAAAGACAGTGCTGTAGCCCGTTTAGCCACCGACAATCCGGATGTGATGTTCGTGGATTTCAACGGTGTGGATGATGCTGGTCATACATTCGGATTTGATACCTCCGTACCACAATACCTGCAGGCCATCACGAAAATTGATGACTACGTAGGCAGCATCCTCCAGGCACTGGGCAAACGAAGTAATATTGATCATGAAGACTGGCTCATCATTCTCTCCACAGATCACGGCGGCATCATGAGTGGACATGGAGGTAATTCTTACGATGAACAAAACATCTTCTCTATTTACTACAATAAAAATTTCGAAACAAAGGAAGTAAAAAAGCCACAAACAGCATCTACGTTTGTAAAATTCCTGCTACCTGGTCAACGTGCATGGACCAGCAATCCCTTCTATAACTTTGATAACTTCCTGCAATTCACTATTGAGTTTAAAGTGCGTAGCAGCGGACTTAACAGCGATCCTCCGTTCATTACCAACAAAGACTGGGACAGTGGCGGAAACAAAGGTTGGGTGATCAATGTGCGGGGTCAGAGCTGGAAGTTCAATGCAGGAGATGGCAGCAAAAGAGTAGACGTGAATGCAGATGGCGCCGCTCCCCTGAATGATAACAAATGGCATCATATAGCCGTTAGCGTTAACCGCGCCGGTCAGGTGAAACTTTATCAGGATGGTACTTTCCTGAAATCCGGTAACATGACGGGCTTCAGCACACTCGATCCCGGATCACCTGTTAAACTTGTAATGGCAGATGACATTACCACTACCTATGGTAACCGTTACGGCAATTCCATTTGCAACATCGCTGATGTAAGATTATGGAGCGCGGAACTGGATGCACAAACCATCCAGGATTATTCAAAATGTGATACCACCATTACGGCCGATCATCCGTTCTATTCCCGTCTCATTGGATGGTGGAAAGGCAATGAAGGCAAAGGTAACCTGATGAAAGATGCCAGTCCTAAAAAAGCAGATCTGCAACTGGAAAATAATACGCCCTGGGAAGAAACCGGTAAAGATATTTGTGGCAATGCAGTATCCAGTGATGTACCTAAAATAGTAGACATCCCTGTTCGTATCCTCACCTGGCTCAATGTTCCCATTGATCCCGCCTGGGGATTAGATGGAAAATTATGGCAATAGCCTAACCCGGTATTTATTCATAGTTCGTATAGGAGATAAGAGACCTGCACCATGGTGCAGGTCTTCTTATTTCCAATTATTCCAACGCAAAAGCAACCTTTTCAAAGTAATCAAGTTGGTTAAATTTTCGTCATTCTACGCAGGCAACATGCCGCTCCTGCGAAGCTCATTGTTTTTTTTATACTTTTGAGCAAATACCACATATGAAGATTTTATCCCTACTACTTGTTTGCTCATTGTTCTGTGGCCGGATATATAGTCAGAACATAGATATCCTGCGAAAATCAGGCACCTTCCAACGCCAGGGAAAACAACGTGAATTTATTTACTGGAACAACCCGGGCGACACCACCGGACTGGAATATGTAGCCACGCTATCATCCAAAGGATCGGCTATGGGTGGCAGCTCACTTTGGGAATTATGGGCCCATGCCAGCATGCGTTCCGGGAAGTTAGGATCTAATGTATTTATATTCCGCTCTTTTACAGACACCGATTCCACCAAACCAGAATTGATACTCGATCTTTACCTGGCCTCTGAAGAAGCCCTCAGGCGGAATAGTGAACGGGAAGAAAAGAATGTAGTCTATCTCTTTGGCAACAAAGGAAAAGTAATGCCGGTAAAAGTAAATGGTGAATCTGTAGACATTCCTGCCAACGGTTTCCTGCACTATGGACTACCTGTTGGTACGGAGCTGAAACTGAGTAAGGGCGGCGCTACCGGTGCAACATGGACGCTTAAGGGCGAAAATGAGAAAGCCGCTTTATATCTCTCCGTTTCAGGATTGGGCCTGGGAGGGGCGGTGCCTGCCGGGTCTGTTGGCTTGTCTTTCAACAGCGGGCGCATTACAGAAATGAATGCTCATTTTGCCCGTATGATGATGAATACGCAAAAAAAACAATGATGTCTTGCTTATAATAAGAAAACCTTGCAGCATCAGGTGCTGCAAGGTTTTCTTATTATCTTAATCCCTGATGGTGAGCTTTTATTAATTCTTCACCACATCAATATCCTTCGTGGTACCATCTGTATTAATCACAGATAAAGTAACCAACACTGTTCCGGCAGGTGCTTCTACAGGATCACCATTCAACGCTTTTTTCACGGTCACCATCTTCGCAGTCTTCAAAACATCCGGCGCCACGGCGGTTCCTTTCCCATTAGGAAGGAAACCATATCCCAACTTAGCATCAAATCCCTGATTAAATGATTTGTAGAAGAAATCAAGACAGGTATTATAACCAGCAGGCACACCTACAGTTACTCCTCCCACCACAAACTTAACGTTTGCCTTAACGGGATTAATGGCAATTATAACACTTGATCCGGCGGCAAAAGGCCCAGGCTGTGCTTTTGTTTTCAACAGCACAGAACTTTTATTCGCGCTATTAGCAAAATAACCATCCAGGTGAACAGTATCTTTTGTATATGATAATACCCTGAAATCAAAGTCAAGCAGCCTGTTTTGTTTCAGATTTGCCAATAACTTACTGTTATGGAAAGTCAGGCTCACCTGAACCGGGCCATTAAAATCAAACTTCCCTCCTCTCTCTTCCTGATAGAAGCCAAGTGAATTAAAATTCTCATAATTAGGCAACAGCTCCAACACCCAGTTTTTATAATCCAGGTTCCTCGGATCGTCAAGTATCTCCCGGAGGTCACCATCTGTTAATCCCTCGAATGCATTCACCAATCCCGCTGCAAGATCTGCTTCATCCGCCGTAAGTGTTCCGGAAAAATACAGTGAAGTGAGATCTGCTGATATACCATTTGCTACAATAGAATAAATGTTTGCAGTCGAATCCTTAGAGAATTGCAGTAATAAACTGGGAAATTTGTTGCCAACAATACTTACCGGCATATCCCAGGCCCATACTACATCCTGATCGTCTGTAAGATTTTTGAAGGCGGCAATTTTATCGCCATCAAAAGAATTCTTGTTATCCGGCGGACGGCTATAGTCCCGGTCTTTCTGACAGGAAAGCGTAGTGAGAATGAGCAAGGCTGCAACCATAGCCACCAGCCTATTCGTATGAAAAAATTTATGTAGTGTGTTCATAAAAAAGCATGAGAAATTAAAAAATAATTTACCGCAACCCCTATTGTTCATATCTCCTTTTCAGGGCAATAAGCCGATCTTTCACCGATTGTTTGGTTAAGTGATCCCTCAGGGCCGTAATAGGAATTCCCAGGTTGGCAAAATATTTTGTTACCAGCTGATACTTGGTCCTCGTGGCATTGTTAGTCAGATACTTGGTTTGCATTTCTGCATCCGTTTTCCAGATAATCGTCTGTACATAGGTAGCAAAGTCTTCATGCTCATTCTGCATACCGTAAGGGATAAAGAAACCTTTGGAGATGGCGGTAGTCAGGGATACATTTCTGTACTGGTCAGATCCACGCAGGTATTCTGTTTTAGCAGGTTTTTCAAATCCCACGGGAATCTGGTGCTTACTGTCCAGGTAGTGTGTATATTCATGATAAATAAACCCAATCAGCCCGGCATCACCAGGAAAGCTGGTAGGTGCGGCATCATATATAGCACGAAGAAATGCAGCGTCTTTTCCGGGTGTGCGTAACAATTCACCAAATGGCGACAACCCTCCCAAGGTAAGCCTGTTAGGCTGGATATTACCTGCCTGACCAGCGGTGGATTCACCAAAACTTTCCGCCCCACCATAGTTCATACCGTTACCGATCAGCAGAATACGAACAGGTGTTTCCTTCTTCGAGGTAATACCAGGTCCGCTGATGGTATCCATGGCGTTGAAGAACAATTCTTCCATCAGTTCTATATATGGCAATACATCTCTCTCCTCAGCAGGATTGGCAACCACATTGGGCGCGTAGGCAAAACGGTTCCATTTATATTCAAAGATGACCCCGTATTTATCAAAGATGGCCTTCTGCTTCACACCAACGGGTGTACGGGTATCAAATACTGGTGGCGGATCCACTTCTGCTGTCAACGGATCCTCTTTTTTGCAGGCGCCCAATACGAACAGGATGCCGGTGAGTATGCAAATGATTATTTTATTATTGTACATGGGAAATAAAATTAATGCTGATAAAATATTCATTAAAGCCCCGGATTACGTGTGATTTCTTCTGTAGGAAGCTGAATCACATATTCTTCCGGCTTGGTTCCGTCAATCTTGTAAGTACCCGAACGTCCCACATGTGTTACCGGAATGCTGTGCCGTCTCATATCAAACCAACGCATGCCTTCACTGGAAAACCGGATCCTTTTTATCAGCAGCAGGAAGTCTATAGCTGCCTTACGCGTGGCCAGTGTGCTTAATTGCGCAATTTTACTATTGGCGGTGGCGGTAGAGAAATTCTGGTTTTTAATCAACAGTGTCAGATCAGCTTTTGACAGGTCAGTGAGACCGTTATTCTTTTCGATGTCTGCTTCTGCCCTGTTAAATAACACTTCGTCTACGGTCAGCAATGGCATATTTCCACTCCTGGTAGTAGCTGCCTGAAATATCATCAGCTTTTGCGGTACAAAATCCCTGAACAAGGCACTGGTAATGATCACATAGTTATTGGCGTCATCTGCACCATTATCGCGCATCAGCTGCGCTGCCGGATAAGGATACATCCCCATCCAGAAGTAAGCCATCAACTGATAGGTGTTACTTGCCATCATGATATAGGCAGGATTGCCGGGATTAAAATAGCTGTTTGAATACTGTGCGTAGTCAATGATGGATGACCTTAGCTGGCCAACATTCAATGGTACATTGCGTCTCTGGAGCAACTGCGTCGAATATTTCAGGCAGTTATCCCAATCCTTCTTATTCAGATATACCCTTGCCAACAATGCAAGAATCGCTTCCTTACTAAAGGTAAATTGCGGATTACCTGCTTCTGTATCATTTACCAACGTCAGCGCCTTTAATAAGTCCTGCTCTATTACTTCATACATCTTTTTAACACTTACCTTTTTGTAAGGAGTCACCGGGGCTCCGCTATACGCTTCTACAAAAGGAATTCCTTCATCCGCATCAGCAGTAGTGGGATTATACTGCTTCGCGAAAAGGTTCACCAGCATATAATTGCAATAGGCTCTTATTCCCATGGCTTTCCCCTTGATAACGGCGATGGCGTTTACTTCCTCCGGACTATTGGGCTTATATTCATCTGCCTTTTTGATGATCAGCAATGCGTTAATGATATCATTATAATATCTCCTGAAAGCTGTCACCGGGTTAAATCCACTACTCAGAAAACGGGTGGCGGGCAGGGATTGTTTGATGATGGAATACTCAAAAATCGGCAATAACTGCTGCACCGCGTCTTCCACATTATGCCCTGCCAGATCTCTGAAGATATAATCATCAGACATGATGTCCGTAAAATGATGATCGGAATATGGATGTATCTGATTAAGCGTTTTTTCCATATCCGGAATAGTAGTAATCAACGTTCTGTTGTCTACCGGTTCTTCCAGAAATTTGGTACAGGAGGGCATGGTAACCAACACCAGGAACACCCCTGCCATTATGTATTTGGAAAAACGGTGATTAATTTTATAAGTCTTCAACATGGTATTCATTTTAAATTGATGGTTGACTTCCTGTCGCTTTTAGAAAGTGGCAGACAGGCTGAACGTAAACGATTTAACAGGAGGCATATTCAAACCGGTTAACAATGTTTCCGGGTCCATACCATTAAATCTTTTAGAGGCAAATACCGCCAGGTTAGATGCTTCCAGTCCTGCAGTAAGGTTCTGCATTCTCAACCGTTTCGCAAACTTCATAAAATTGTACTGCAGTACGATGTTGCGAAGACGCAGATAAGAGGCATCTATAGTGCGCTCATCTGACCTGTTATAGGTTTCGAATGTAGACTTATCAAAGAATCCAAGATTGACGTAGTCATTGATATCATCGCGCAATAATAAGCGGGGAATATTGGTAAATGCCTCATCTCCTTTGGCGCGCCATCTGTAAGCGAAGTCACCATTCGCATTTTTATCATCACGGTAAATACTGCTCAATCTTCCATCCCGGTAGTAATCTGTTTTACGCACTACGTGTCCGGCATTAAATACAAAGGACACGCCCAGCATAAAGTTTTTATACATAAAGTTGGAAGTAAATCCACCGGAATACATTGGATCTCTGCTACCCTGGTAAACAACGTTAGCGAGGTTTCTGTCGCTTTCAGAAAAGCCCAGTACCGTTTTACCCGCTGCATTTGTATACTGTGCCAACCCTCTGTCATTTAATCCGTTAAACCTGAAAGAATACAAGCCGGTAAGTGGCATACCCTTTAAAGGAAAGCCTTCCCCAACAGAAGCATCGAATACAGAAGGATTATTACCCTGGTAATCGGATAATACGGTATTCTTATTATATCCCACATTCACCATACCGGACCAGCTGAAGTCGCCGGCTATTTTGATCGGCCGGATATTCACGGAAGCTTCAATACCTTCATTCTTCATGTCGGCCCAGTTAAACAGCTTGGTCAGATAACCAGAGGAAGATTGTACCGGTTTATAACCAACGAGGTCAAAATTTTTCCTGGAATAATAGTTAACGGTAACGTCTATTGCATCTTTCAAAGTCAGGTCTATACCTGTACTGAACATGTACTCTTTTTCAAATTCCAGGGCCGAATTTTCTGACTCGGTAATATCCACGCCGGTAGCGTTATATGCAGGGAAAGAAGGACGGACGATGTTCGTGTAATAGGCTACCAGGTCGGGGCCTCTGTAACCCGCATTTCCTCTCAACCCATAAGATACCCTTAATTTTCCGCTGGAAACAACATTATTGAGTCCATTCATAAAATGCTCTTCTCCGAAATTCCAGGCACCACCAATTGCCCAGGTAGGCAGGAATTTGTTGCGGCTGGATCTGCCGGATACGTTGGTCGCATCATTTCTTAACGATGCATCAAAAATATACCTGCCTTTATAGTTGTAGGAAAGACTCGAATAATAAGATACTGCGTTCCGGGTAAAGTCATTTACATAGGTAGAAGTACCCTGTAACAGGTTTCTTCCTCCATACATCCGCCTTTCGTCATCTGGTAAATTTGTACTTACCAATAAGCGTTCATAAGCCAGTGGAGAAGACGCGAATGTTTTGCTATCGCTTCTGTAACCATAGTTACGTCCGAAGTTGGCGCTTTGCTTGTTTTGCGTTACTTCCATACCACCCATCAATGCCAATTTGTGATTCTTGGTTTCAATAGCGGTCCAGTCCAATTGTCCACGGAGGGTATAATATTTTGCATTAATCGTTTCCTTGTCGAGGATACCTCCTTCCGGCAGTACGGTCTGTGGCAGTTCATAAGAGGGAGATCCGGGCTTTTTATACAGGCGGCCATTTGACTCCAGTATTCGGAAGTCATCAGCTCTGAACTGTTGTGCATAGTTCGAATGCTCGGTCATGATTTCATCCAACGAGGAATTGGTAAACCGGGTATTAAACAAGGTAGAAGCCTTTAATCTTGGGGTGATCTTGTACTCCAGGTTCAGTTGTGCCGCAAAGTCGGTACTACCAAGATTCACATAGTTATTATCTATTTCCTGCAGGATGTTGAAGTCGGCATACCCCTTTTTGTAGTATTCCGGTTGCCCGTTATCATCGTAAGGTCTGGAAGCCCTGCTGGCATCTCTTGCATAGAGGAAAGGATTTACCTGGGTACCTGGCTGGCGTTGTTCCCTGCGGGCATATTTCAGCATAATTTCTGACGAGAACTGATTGGTAAACTGAAAGCTGTTGACCAGATTGGCAGTATATCTTTTCGCAAATTCCCCTCTCGTTTTTCCCGGGTCATCGTAGTAGCTGAAGGAAAGGCGGGTGGAGCTTTTTTCACCGCCCTGGCTAAGGCTGACAGAATGTTGCTGGGTGAAACTGTTTTTGTAGAGTACATCAAACCAATCGGTATTAACGGTTTTCAGGTCACGGACCATTTCGCGGTATTGTTTTTCCGTGATCACACGCCTGTTATAGAGGTCCTGTAATTTTAAATAAGGGCCTGAAGTTTCTGCCGAAAAGTTCTGTAAGAGACTTTCATAGATGGTACCAAGCTCGCCGTTAAGTTCTATCTGATCTTTAGAATTAAGTACGTCAAAGTCAAGGATAGAAGGCTTTAAGCTGTAAGTGCCGTTGAAGGTATAGTTCACACGCAGGGGGGAATTTTTCCTGGCGCGTTTTGTACTGATAACGATTACACCATTTACCGCACGCGTACCATACATGGCAGTAGCCGTAGCATCTTTCAGTACCGTAATGTCATCGATATCCTCGGGGTTTACGTTGGATAATGCGCTGGCGAGCAGGTTCCTGGCATTACCGGCATACAGTTCAGAGGGAACGATGTTGAGTGGCGCTTCCAGTGGCACCCCATCCAATACCCACAACGGCTCATTGATACCGCTGATAGAGGCGCTACCTCTTACCCTGATTTTGGGTGCGGTACCAAATACGGCCGACGTATTCTGAATGGCTACACCGGCCACCTGCCCTTGCAGCATTTTATCCAGCGTACCAATGCTGGCAACTTTAACATCTTTGGCCTTTACGGAAGTCGCAGCGCCCGCGTAGTCGATTCTCCGGAGTGTCTGGTACCCGGTAATCACCACTTCATCCATCGCCTTCTGATCGGCCAGCGTAACCTGGATGAACGTAGCATCTGCTGCAACCCGGTACTCTCTGGGTTCATATCCAATCATGGATACTATCAATACCGCACCAGGAGCAAGGCCATTCAATACAAAGGTACCTTTCGGATCTGTTACTGTTCCCTGGGACGTTCCTTTCACCTTAATACTGGCGCCCATAAGCACTTCGCCTTTTGTGTTTTTCACCACTCCCCGCAGGTCAATTGCGGCGGTATGCATGTTGGCATACCCGATCCTCTCATGACCGGGTACATTGGCCGGAGAACTGCCAAACACAGTACTGCTGCATAGCAATTGTGCCAAAACTACGCAGCATAGGCCGGGAAATTGTGTTGTAGATTTTCTCATAAATTCCGGATATATTTTAGTACAAGAATGAATAGGTAAAGAGGTTGATATGCCGTGTGACAGGGCAATAGAACAGCATAACCTTAAAAGAATAAGCATAGACATAGCTCCGCCACCCGGGCTCATCAGCCCGGAAAATTTGCGCAGGTATCACTAAGTCGTCAGGTCTGGTATATCCTTATTCAGACGCAGCTGTACGGGATCATATACACAAGTCCGGAATTGGATTTACTGATTATCGGGCTAAAATGTTCATGCATTTTGGTTGACATTTAAATCAATGAATAACGAATATAGGTTTACGTATTACGCAAAAATTCTACTATTTTATGCCGGCGAAACACCTGGCAAAACTGGGTTTACACACTTTGTGCTTTAGGCCCAAAGGACAGATTGCTTAAAAAAATGTGCAGGTACATCTGAATAATGATGAACAGGCAACTTAGATCAGGTTGAAATACTACAAGAATTGGGTATGTAACTTTACTACATAGGCCATAGGTTTCTTTGTAATTAAATATACAAAAAGGRACGCAATTGAATTTACTTTTATTACAGCAGCGGTAAAGGATCCTTAAATCCCAGCCCCTGTTTCCTGTACCGGAACTACCATTTTTTCACTGCTGGTTTAATGCAGGAGCCACCATTAAACGGGACCAAATATCGCATCAGTACGACCTTATCGGGTAGGAGCCCCGTTATAGCGGGAGGAAAGCCGGCGGAGTTATTTTTACCCGTATTATATTTATCAAGATAAAAAAATGTACGTAAAAGGTTATCTGCCGGTCCCGGAGGGGGACCTCAGTAGCTGATAATAATACATTGGGGTGGGAAAACAGGAACAATAATGTGCTCAATCAAATACATCATCAAAAAAACAGGCAAACAACAAAGGACATTCTTCAATGTCCTCTATTGTTTGGTAAACGGATAAACGCTAATACATGGATGAATGATTACTGTTATATTCCAATTAGTGGATGGTTGTTTGAAACGTACATCCAAAATACGGAACCATGTATCCTTATAGAATGGCGGAAGGAGTTATGGCAACCTTTTCCACGACTAGCGCATGCTGATTCTTTGGCCCGATGGATAACGAAGTTTTAAAGTAGCATGATGACTACCCCCTTCATCCCATCAAATATGTCAATTGACCTATCCTGCCATTGAATAAAAATTTAATTACATATAATCAGATTCGGGAGCCACATCAGCAATTCATTATTGCTGTTTTTCTTTTTCGGAGGTTCCTTTCTGGTGGTCGTACTCAATAATATTTTTTTCTAAAATGGTAAAAGGTGATCGTTTTGGGCTATTTCAGGTATAAAAAATCGCTCAATTCATAGCAAGGTATAAGTACTCTTTCAATGGTGAAAATGCCATTTTATAACTGCATTGAAAACAAAACAAAGTGCATCCTTAGGGGCATTTTTCGATACATAACCGTTTGCTTATATGTTTATTCGTATATTTATCGGGCGAAAGGGCGTTTTTACGAATTTTTACAAGAGTAGCGGGCCCGGTAGTAAAAACATTCGTTCCTATTAAGCATAATATGTTCCTATATTTTCGTTATTTTAATGGTCATCAGAAAGCAAACCCGGTAGTGTGCAGACTATTAATACTATTCCTACTATTCTTCGGTACCGTGGCATATTGCCAGGAACCATCACATACCCAGTATACCGTTAAAGATGGTTTGCCCGGGGCTATCGTATATCATGCGCTTCAGGATAAAAACGGCTTTATATGGTTTGCGACCAACCAGGGCGTGAGCCGGTTTGACGGCAGATCATTTAAAAATTTCTCCAAAGAAAACGGCCTGCCCGACAACGAAATCCTCCGGCTATACCTCGATAGACACAACAATATGTGGTTTATCTCCATATCCGGAATCCCCTCGGTATACTATAACGGCGCCATACGAAGTTTGAATGATTGTAAAGGTGTTTTCTCTATCACGGAAGATCTCCGGAGCGACTCTATTTTCCTCCACGCCAGTATTACACAAGGAGTCAACCTGCATAGCGGTTGTTACTCATCGCTCARCAAAACCGGCGCATGGCAGTTTACCTATCAATCTTTCGGC
Source organism: Chitinophaga sp. 01L420 (assembly GCF_056399985.1). Classification (NCBI taxonomy): domain Bacteria; kingdom Pseudomonadati; phylum Bacteroidota; class Chitinophagia; order Chitinophagales; family Chitinophagaceae; genus Chitinophaga; species Chitinophaga sp. 01L420. Next base: position 165,807 of record NZ_JBFTSK010000009.1, on the reverse strand, counting down.
ATCGGATATGCCCCCTGCTGGATTCCTCAGCTGAATGCATCCTCTGAAAAAAAAATCAATTTCTACTTTTCGCTGGCAGATTACGATAACTATAAAGTCACTATAAAAAGTAATACCAAAACCACTGCCTGCACCTTCCCTTATCGTCGTATGGATGGATATTTCCCCATCAACATAAAATTCCTGCATACCTTCAATCCCAGAAAAGGATCACTCTTATTCGTCTCGGATGTCTTCTATGAAGCAGATAGCCTGGGGCTAAAAGAAATCTGCCCTATTAAGTCGCTGCAGCTGGAATATCGCGACATAAACGCGATTTTCTGCGAAAACGACAGCATCCTGTGGTGCTGTACCAGGAACAGAGGCCTGCTCAGGATAACAAATTTCCAGTCCCCAAACCGGAGCATCAAAACTTTTTTCCCAAAAACTTTTTGCACATCAATATTAAAAGATCACGAAGGGGGCTATTGGGTTACCACCTATAACGATGGCGTATATTACCTGCCCAATCTGAATGCATACTATTTATCAGGGTTGCAGAACCTGGCAGCTAAAGACGTAAAAACCATCAAGGTTATTGATAAACAACGAATGGTAGCTGGCTTTACAAATGGAAGTATCATTGAAGTCAACCTGGCTGATTTAAAAAGTAAAGCATACTCCCGGTGGAACAATGCCAATACCAACAACCGGATCATGGACATCCAGCCCTATGGCAAAGATCAGTTGATGATCGCCAGCGACTACGGTCTTCATACACTTAGTTCCCGTGATATCTGCAAAACAGTGTTCCTGGGTATCAGTTTAAAAGAGGCTTTTGTTATATCTGATACCTCCATCGCGCTTGCAAGCGGTTCCTGCATCTATATCTATAATCCCTATAATAAGACCGACAAAACCATTTTTTCCAATAGAACTACCTGCATCAGCGGAATGAATAACACCCTATATTGGGGGTCTCTGACTGGCGTATATGCCTATACCAATGATTCACTCTATTACCTGGGGAAAAAATATCCGCAACTGAGTGGTATCATTAATCGTATCAACATTGCCCCGGATTCTGCTATCTGGATCTCCACGCAGCAAGGTGTAAGCATATTAAAAAACGAACACCTGACTACGATCGGGAAAGAACAGGGCTTAGTGAGCGATATGTGTAGAGATGTCCTTTTTGAAGGTAATACAGCGTGGATATCAACCGACCGGGGCATATCCCGGGTAGTTTACCATTGGGACCACGACACACCTGTTTATACGACTTCCGGTATCACAGAAAATGACGGCCTTATCTCTTCTGATGTAAATCAGATTGCTATCAGTGACCAGTACATATGGGCGGCAACTGCCAGCGGCATTTGCTTTATCTCAAAAAATTCGGCTTCACACAACATGCTGCATCCTCTCATCAATATTAATACCGTAGTAGGAGGAACTGAAGCGATAGCACCCTCCGACACCATTGCTATAGATTATAAGAAAAATAAACTACGCATAGAACTATCCGGTATTTCTTTCCGGAGTGGCAAACAAACCACTTTCGAGTACAGATTTAAAAACCTGGATAGCAGCTGGACCAGCACAGCCACTGATGTACTGGAATTTTCGACGTTACCTTTTGGCATTCATACCTTTGAAGTACGGGCGGTAGACCGTTGGGGCAATAAAAGTAACCCGGTAAAAAGAATGACAATTTCTGTTCTTCCACCATTCTGGAAAACATTCTGGTTTATTTTATGTACTTATCTTTTCACTGCCATCCTGATAGGCTGCGCCGTTTATATTTATTTCCGGATACAACAGCGTAAGAAAGATAAAATATACCAGATCAAAAAAGGAATGGCCGAGCTGGAAATGAAGGTGCTCCGGGGACAAATGAACCCCCATTTCATTTTTAATTGTTTAGGATCAATACAACATCATATATTACGGGCCGATACCGAAAATGCCAATTTATATCTATATAAATTTTCGAAACTGATACGAAATATCTTACAATATAGCATTGCTGACGACATCACGCTGGCAGAGGAATTAGAAATTCTCGAACTCTACCTGGATTTGGAAAAAGTACGCCTGGGTGAACGGATGAACTATGTGGTGGAAGTGGATGCTGATCTTGATCCTACGGATATCTGCATCCCATCTATGATTATTCAGCCTTATGTAGAAAATGCGATTAAACATGGCATCACCCCCCTGGAGGATAAACAGGGGAATATCATCATCAGTTTCAGCAGGGTAAATAATTACCTGGTATGCACGATTGATGATGATGGTATTGGCATGAATGCCTCCATAGCCGCTCACAAAACCAGTTTCCCCGGCTACATATCATTAGGTACCGGCATTACCAAAAGCCGTATCGATATCATCAACGCTATTCAAAAAGATAAAATATTGCTGGTAACATCGGACAAAGGAATAAACAACACTTCCGCACACGGCACTACTGTTCGTGTATCGTTTCCGATATTAAATGATTAGTTATGACCATACAAACCATTCTGATTGAAGATGATGAAAAAAACAGACAGGTAGTCAGTGACCTGATCCAGCAATTTGCGCCCGATGTGGAAATATGCGGAACAGCAGGCCATGTTAAAAAAGCAGTACAGCTGATTGAAAATAAAGCACCACAGCTCGTTTTTATGGACATCCAGATTGCTGATGGCACCGGGTTTGATGTGCTGCGTAAACTGTCTACCCGCAACTTTGAGCTGATCTTTATCACGGCATTCGACAACTACGCCATCAAAGCATTTAAATTTGCAGCCGTTGATTATTTATTAAAACCGCTTGGTATGAATGAATTCAAAGATGCACTCGACCGGGCAAGGACCAGAATAAATGAAAAATCAAGGCATCAGCACATCGATACCCTGCTACACAATATGATCCAACAAAGTAGCCAGGACAGAAAAATCAGTATCGCTACAGTTACCGGGTATGAATTCATGGATCTGAAAGATATCATCTGGTGCCAGTCTGAAGGAAGCTATACTATTTTTCATCTGGCCAATAATACCAAAATTATTTCCTCCCGCAGCCTGGGATACTATGAAAGTCTGCTCAGCGCAAATAATTTTTGCCGCATACATCAATCCACTATCATCAACCTGCGCTTCATCAAAAGCTATATCAAAGGAAAAAGCGGATACGTAACCATGTCAAACGGCATCAAACTGGAAATTTCCCAACGACGCAAAAATGATTTTCTGAATACATTATAAAAGATGGTAACGGCAAACCATCCCACATCATCATTGCATCTCTGATGTAATAATCGGTATCCATTTACTGATAAAGTCCCCGCCCCCAACTTATCCAGACTCCCTGCCCAATCAGCAGCTGTCACCCAATCTCACACAAGCAACGGTAAATTCCCCTCAGATCCCTCGCCGGCTTGCAGGGACAGCATTTCTCCCGCCCAAAACCGTACCTCCGGATTACCCGGAACAGGACGGTACAGGATGATCAAAAAGAATTAGTTCTTTATTTTGCTAACACTTTCTTCGCAAAAAGTAATAGTAAATTAAAAAACGTAGTAGCAACCAAACATGTTATGTAGGGTGTAAGGAAACAAAATTCTTCTTTTCCTTCACTGATCAAATTAGACACGCATTGTGCTGAATCGATTTATCAAAGTATTTTATTCATCAGCAACCAATAATCTTATGTAGTACCACTATCAATATACGGTGATGCTACTGCCTTATTGCTGGCAATCTTATCATTCAGCATAAGGCATGCTTTAATCCTATTGTCGGTTTGACTTCCGACAGCTTTTGTACCAGCTGAAATGCCGGTAGTGAGTTGCGATCGTTTCAAACCGACCCGGAGAAGAAATGCCCGTTAACATCCGATCAACCAAAATTCAATAGCACGGTATGATAGAAACAACCGTATCCCGGTACTTAAAGCGACACATCAATCATTCACTCTTTTCAAACCTGTAAATAGCTTAACGCTATGAAGAATTCTACGTTCAGAAAGAAAACATTTTTTCTTCCCCTATTCTGGTATGGACTATTTAACAAGCGGCACTTCCTGATAACTGCGCTGTTATTATCCGGGGGCCTTTCTTTAGCACAGCAGCGCGTCATCATCACCGGTATCGTTGCTTCGTCAGACGATAATTCCCTTATCCCCGGCGTAACTGTACAGGTAATCGGCACCAAAAAAGGCACCACTACCAACGAAAAGGGTAAATACTTCCTGGAGGCCAATCCCGGCGACTCCCTCGTGTTCCGTTACATCGGCTTTGTGGAAAAGCATGTGAAAGTAGGTAACCAATCCACCATTAATATTACCCTGCAGTCCATATCCAGTCAGCTGAAAGATGTAGTGGTAGTGGCCTTTGGTACAAAAAAAAGAAGCGACATGGTAGGATCAGTCACCACCATTAAACCATCAGATCTTAAAATACCATCCAGCAACCTCACCACCGCACTGGCAGGCCGCGCCGCAGGTGTTATCGCCTTTCAGCGGAGTGGTGAACCTGGCCTGGACAATGCACAGTTTTTTATCCGCGGTGTTACCACCTTCGGGTATAAAAAAGATCCTTTAATTCTGATAGACGGAGTGGAATTAACGACCACCGATCTGGCCCGGTTGCAGGTAGATGATATCTCCAGCTTTTCTATCCTGAAAGATGCCAGTGCCACCGCCCTATATGGATCAAGAGCCGCAAACGGCGTGATCATGGTCACCACCAAACAGGGCGCTGTTGGAAAAGCCAGGCTGGCTTTCCGCATAGAAAATTCACTCTCCGCCCCTACTAAAAATATTGAGTTGGCCGACCCGGTGACCTATATGAAACTGGCCAATGAAGCCGTACTTACCCGCGATCCCCTCGGAGCACTTCCCTATAGCGAAGAAAAAATAGATAATACGGCGGCAGGCACCAATCCTACTGCCTATCCAGCCAATGATTGGCGAAAGCAGATGTTTAAAGACTATACCATGAACCAGCGGTTAAACCTCAGTGTGAGCGGTGGCGGCGGCGTAGCCAGGTATTTCGTATCCGGCGCTTATAACCGCGACAATGGACTCATGAAAGTAGACAACCGGAATAATTTCAATAACAATATCCGTTTAAGCAGTTATAGCCTCCGCTCAAACGTGAATATAAACCTGACCAACAGCACCGAAATGGTCGTTCGCCTGAGTGGCAACTTCGATGATTATACAGGCCCCGTAGATGGCGGCGCCAGCATGTACCAGAAGGTGATGAGATCCAACCCGGTACTGTTCCCGGCCTATTACCCGGCAGATGAAGACCATAAATTTGTGAAGCATATCATGTTTGGAAATTATGATGAAGGACAATACATCAATCCTTACGCAGAAATGGTAAAGGGATATAAAGATTATTCCCGCTCCCTCATGCTGGCACAAATTGAACTGAAACAAAACCTGAAATCCATCACTCCCGGACTGGCAGCCAGCGGCATGATCAATACCAACAGAACCTCTTATTTCGATGTAAGCCGCTTCTACAATCCTTTCTGGTACGAGATGGATGCCTACGATAAATTATCCAACAAGTATTTTATTACCAACACCAATCCCAATGATGGTACGGAGTACCTGGGTTATAGAGAAGGAGATAAAACCATCAGCACCTCTCTTTACCTGGAATCAAGATTGAATTATGATCGCTCATTTAATAAAAGCTCGGTGAGTGGCATGCTGGTATTTATGTTACAAAACCGGTTAAATGCCAATGCAGGAGATCTGCAGCAATCGCTCCCGTTCAGGAATGTGGGATTATCCGGCAGGGCCAGTTACGACTATGATAAACGCTATTTTGCAGAAATCAATTTCGGCTATAATGGGTCCGAACGTTTTGATAAAAATAACCGGTTCGGCTTCTTCCCTTCCGTGGGACTTGCCTGGACTGTATCCAACGAAAAATTCTTTGAACCTTTTAAAACAGTGGTCTCTAATCTGCGACTGAGAGGCACTTACGGCATCATAGGAAATGATGCAATCGGCTCCCCGCAGGACCGGTTCTTTTATTTGTCAAACGTAAATATGAACAATGAAGGCAGAGGCGCTGCCTTTGGGCGTGATCCGGGGAATATGTACCGGCTGAATGGTATCTCTATCTCCCGTTATGCCAACCCGGACATTACCTGGGAAACTTCCAAGCAAAAGAATCTTGCGTTAGAACTGGGCCTGTTTAATAAACTAAATATTACCGCTGAATATTTTTCCCAATACCGGGATCATATCCTGATGACCCGCACTATTCCGGAAGCCGCCGGTTTCGCGGTACCTGTCAAGGCAAATGTGGGTGTTGCCACAGCAGGAGGCGTGGATATTTCCATGGACTACAAACAGTTTTTCAAACAGGATTTCTGGGTATCTGTCATGGGCAACTTTACTTATGCCACCAGTAAATATAAAAATTATGAAGAACCAAAGTATGATGAATCCTATCGTTATCATACCGGTTATTCGCTTAACCAGACATTTGGGTACATCGCGGAAAAATTATTTGTAGATGATGCCGAAGCCRCCAACTCGCCCAAACAAAACTTTGGCAGGTATGGTGGTGGAGACATCAAATACCTGGACGTAAACCGGGATGGTCAGATCACAGAAGCAGATAAAGTAGCCATCGGTAATCCTACCGTACCAGAAATAGTATATGGCTTTGGCTTCTCCATGGGATATAAGAATATAGATTTTTCTGCTTTCTTCCAGGGATTAGACAATGAATCCTTCTGGATAGATCCGGAAGCTACCTCCCCTTTCGCTTCCTATAAATATGCTGGTGAAATTATCAACAATACGCTGCAGAATCAACTGCTAAAAGCCTATGCCGATGACCACTGGTCAGAAGATCGCCAAAATGTATATGCACTTTGGCCCAGGCTCAGCCCTGATATCAGCCGGAACAATGCGCAAACCAGCACCTGGTTTATGCGCAATGGCTCATTTCTGCGGTTGAAACAAGTTGAACTCGGCTACACTCTTCCCAACAGATGGCAGAAGAAATTACATACCACCACCTGCCGCATTTATGTTAATGCCACCAATCTGTTAAACTTCAGCTCATTCAAATTATGGGATGTGGAAATGGGAGGAAATGGCCTGGGATACCCGGTTCAACGGGTGTTTAACATAGGTCTCAACCTGAACTTCAATTAATAACAACCATCTGCCGGCGCAATATAATAACCGGCTGTTGTTAATAACGTAAAATAAAAAGCACCATGAAAGATAATATAACGATAAGGGCGCTCCTGTTATTTATTTTATTCGCATGTAATTCCTGCGCGAAATTCCTGGATGTGGTACCGGATAATGTGGCCACCCTCGACAACGCCTTTACTACCCGCATAGAAGCCAAGAAATATTTATTTACATGCTATTCCTATATCCCCAGGAACGGTGACCTCGGTGATGATCCTGCCATGGTAGGCGGTGATGAATTATGGCGCTTCTCTACAGAAGGCGGCTTCTTTAGCATGGCTATGGGATTGCAGAATGTAGTAGGACCCTTGGGCGACCGTTGGGGATTTTATCTCAGGGCCATCCGCGACTGTAATATCTTCCTCGAAAATATCGCCAAAGTACCCGATCTGAAAGAGGAAGAAAGAAAACGCTGGATAGCAGAAGTGAAGTTCCTAAAAGGCTATTACAACTTCTATCTGGTAATGATGTATGGGCCCATTCCTTTAATGAAAACCAATGTGCCCATCAATGCCGATGGCAGCGACATTAAACTGTCCCGCTCACCGGTAGACTCCTGCTTCGATTATGTCCTGCAAATGATAGATGAAGCCACCCCCGACCTGCCCGCCACTATTATAGACCCTGCCAATGAACTGGGCCGCGTTACGATGCCTATTGCACTGTCTGTAAAAGCAAAAGTAATGGTGTATGCCGCCAGTCCGTTGTTTAATGGCAATAGCGATGAAGCCGTACTCAAAAACCGTGATGGTTCCCTGTTGTTCAATCCCACCTTTTCCAAAGCAAAATGGGATGCTGCTGCAGCGGCTTGTAAAAAAGCCATAGATGCCTGTCACCAGGTTGGAATGAAGCTCTATAAATACCGCCCGGACTTTCAACAGTTTAATCTTTCTGATACCATTATGACCCAGCTAAGTATCCGCAATGCTTTTTGTGAGAGATGGAACAGCGGCATTATCTGGGCTAATACACAAACCAATTCCACTGGCTTTCAGCAACTGATCACTACCTATATAGATCCGGGCAACAGGGATATCACTGCTGTGAAAGGCCAGCTATCACCGCCCCTGCATATGGCCGAGCTGTTTTATTCCAATCATGGTGTACCCATTGCAGAAGATAAAAGCTGGGATTATGCCAATCGCTTCAACCTGAAAGTAGCCGGCGAAGCTGACAAATTTCACGTATGGAAAGGCTATACCACTGCCTATTTAAACTTTAACAGGGAGCCACGGTTCTATGCTGATTTAGGTTTTGATGGTGGTCTTTGGTACGGACAAGGGCGTTACGATGACAAAAACTACAACGACCTCTTTTACCTGGAGGGTAAATACAGACAAAGAAACGGTTTTGGTAAACCTGGCTACGGATCCATTACCGGCTACTACCTGAAAAAAGCCGTTCATTATCAGAACGTAATTGGAAGAGGAAACGACTACTCTATTACTTCCTATTCCTGGCCTATCATGCGGTTATCCGGCTTGTATCTTTTATATGCCGAAGCATTAAATGAATCGCAGGGGCCGGGCGGAGAAGTGAATAATTACCTGAACCTGGTACGCGAATACGCAGGACTGGCATCCGTGGAAACCTCCTGGTCCACCTGGTCCAACAATCCCGTTAAATACACTTCACAAAGAGGCATGCGCGATATTATCCACCAGGAAACGCTGATTGAGCTGGCATTTGAAGGCCAACGCTTCTGGGATCTCCGCCGCTGGAAAGAAGCACAATCCGTGCTCAACAGACCAATAAAAGGATGGGATCTGATACAGGAAACAGCGTCTGGCTACTATCGGCCCAAAACGATCTTCAATCAAACATTTGCATTAAAAAATTATTTCTGGCCGATCAGCGAAGGTTCCCTTTCCACGGATAAAAGCTTAGTACAAAACCTTGGTTGGTAATATCACCGGATAAAAAATAAGGACATGAAACAACTACAGTATATGATCGTATTCCTCTTCCTCTTTGCTGCCGGCTGGTCCTGCAAAAAAGAAAGCAGGATAAATTACACAGATGGAAATGCCCCCGCCCCTGCCCCCGTTACCAATGTAAAGGTGACCGTAAGTCCGGGCGCTGCTATACTTACCTACAAACTTCCCTCAGACCCGCAATTGTCTTATGTAAAAGCAGTGTATGAAATGCAGCCAGGTGTTTTCAGGGAAGCTAAAGCATCTTATTACACCGATACCCTGCACCTGATTGGATTTGGTGATACCCTCGTACATAAAGTGCAACTATTCAGTATCGGCAAAAATGAAAAAGCATCCGCGCCGGTGGAACTGTTAGTGAAACCATTACGGCCACCTGTGCTGTCTACTTTTTCTTCCATCACCATGAGCGCTACTTTTGGCGGCGTACAAATATCTTTCCAGAACGACGCCAAAGATAACCTGGCCATCGCACTGATGCTGGATTCTACGGGACAAAACACCTGGACTACCGTAAACACATTTTATACCGGCGCACCACTCGGCACCTATTCTGTAAGAGGATTTGATACCACGGTTAAAAAATTTGCGGTCTTTGTAAGAGACCGGTGGAGTAACAGATCTGATACCTTAATCAAATCACTGAAGCCTGTTTATGAAGAGTTAATTCCTAAAACCACCTGGAGCGCATTACGCCTGCCTACAGACAGCTGGTTGCAGGCGGAAGGCTACAGGCTGGAACAACTGTGGGATAATAATATCCGTAGCATATTTGCATCTACCAACCAATCTATACTGCCACAGTGGGTGACGATCGATCTGGGCAAGAAGGTAGTGCTAAGCCGCCTTGTGGAACACCAGCAGGAAGCCGATCACTTTTATGCCGGTTCTGCCGTCAAAAAATTTGAAGTATGGGGTTCAAATGATCCCAGTCCTGATGGCAGCTGGGAGCACTGGGAGCTGCTGGGTAGCTTCAATTCATTTAAGCCTTCCGGACTGCCTTTAGGACAAACAACGGAAGAAGATAAAAACTACGCATGGTTTAAGGGGGAAGATTTTTCTTTCAATCGCCTGTTGCCGGCAATACGTTATATCCGCTTTAAAACCCTGGAAACTTACAGTATGTCCGGACAGGTGGTGATGGCAGAAGTGGATCTCTGGGGACAACAGGTACCTTAACATTTTTTTTAAATTAAAAAGAAGCAGATGAAAAACATCTTTTATTATACCTCGATAATATCCATGATGCTGGTGATGCTGGTCGCCTGCAAAAAAATGGATAGTACCTATAAAGGGTTTGTAGTACCGGATGGTATTGTATATCCCGGGAAAGCGAATAGTCCGGTAGCAAATGCCGGCCGTAACAGGGTGAAAATTTCCTGGCTGAGAGGCGCAGATCCAACCCTCACAAGTGCTAAGATCTTCTGGAATAATTATGGAGATTCTGCCGTAGTAAATATTCCCCCCACCGGAGATACGATTAGTTACACCATTAATAATTTACCGGAAAAAAGTTATTCGTTCGTCATTAAAACCTACGATACCAAAGGACGTGTTTCTGTACCGGTAGAACTATTTGGTGCGAGCTACGGAGAAGTATACCAGTCCAGCCTCCTGAGCCGCCCGGTAGATGCAGGTATCCTGTATGCAGATTCCATCGTAGTAAAATGGGGCGGTGCTGATATATCAAACGGCGCATATGCCACAGATGTAAAATATATCAATGTGGCAGGTGTAACGCAGGTAAAGCGTTTCCCGGCCAGCAATGCAACATCCACTATTACGGATATGAAAGCCGGGGTAACCTATCAGTACCGGACAGTTTACCTTCCTGATTCATTAAGTATCGATACCTTCTATACGGACTATGCAACCAGTAAACCCTTTTTATTTAGTCCTAAAAACTGGCGCATCATAGATTTTTCCAGTCAACATCCCGGTGATGAAAACCTTGTTGCCAATGTCATTGATGGAACTCCTAATACACGCTGGCATGCCTGGGTAGGTAATTCCAGCTATCCGCATTTCTTTGTGGTAGATATGGGCATACTCCACACCATTACCTCGTTTACATTATACCGGAAAACAGATGATGACAGGGCCTGTGATACCTTTAAGCTGCTGACAAGTACCGACAATATCAACTGGACCGATCTCGGTACTTTTAACTTCAACCGTACCATTAACGATGGGCAATCCTATGAAATACCCACTCATCCCTCCGCGAGATATTTTAAACTCATCGGGTTGAGTGGTCCTCAAACCTATATTGTTTTAGGAGATATCAGTGCGTTTGGTTTTTAACAGAGATTACTGATAAAATAAAGGCTGTCATCTTACCGTTGCTGTGAAAAAATAGGCAATGGTAAGATGACAGCCTTTTTATTGTTTCTCTTTATTTTATCTCTTTCACCACTTCCTGAACAATGGTCACCGGCCCCACTAAACCGGATTCAAGCAGCGGTGAGTCTGCCTTATAAGGTTGATAACTGCTGAAGGTGTACCTTCCACTTGTGCGTGGCTGATTTTTCAACAGCCATTCCGGCCACCGCTCATTCACTACACCATCAAATGGTTTTTTCTCGTCTCCAATTAACCGGTTAGGCCATAGATTGGCCACTTCGATAATAAGCTCATTATCTTTTTCTTTCACCACATCGGAGATATCAATTCTCCAGGGAGCTGTCCATACCACGCCCAGATCCTTTCCATTTACGATAATCCTGGCCATATGCTTTATGTTCCCTACATCAAGATACAGCGGCGATACACCTTCCATTTTATTGGCTGATGTCAGGTCAAATTTCTTGTGGTAAGATGCGATACCCGAATAGTATTTAATACCCTCATCACTATTTTTAGTCCAGTCTGATAATTCGTGAAATACCGTATGTGCCGGCCCTCCCCATTTTGGATCGAAACATACCTCCCATGAACCATCCAACGTCAATAGTGTACTGAGCATCGTCTCTTTATGAATCCCGGAGGGTAGCCATTTATTCTCTTTTGAAAATAATACAAAGCAACTTTCATAAGCCGCAAGCTGCAAAGGAACGGTGGTGCTATACTGATCCACTTTAAATTCATACAATGGACTAATCTTCCCGGTGACTGCATTCCATAATTCAGGAGCCCCTTTTATTGTTCTAAACTGAGCGAGTATCTTAATGGGTTTATCGGTGGTATTAGATACAAAATAAAGGTCCCTGTTTTCTTCGGTTCTATGCGTATATCGCACCGGCCCATTAGCATGAAAATCTTCCTGCAAACCTTTTGATTTTAATACGGCGGTAGTTTCTTCGTAAAAAGGATAAAGATGATCGGTCTGTTTGCTAATCGCTCCTCCCCAAATCACCTGACCTCTTCCATAATTCCTGTAGGTTATTTCAACCGGTGGATCCAGTGCGCCCCATATTGTTTTACTTAACAACGCCACTTTACGATCGCAATCCGGATAATCCACCAGGCTGGGAGACCTTAATGGCGGGCTCCCCACCACAGTAGCTCCCTGCTTTACCAGCTCATCAATTTTTGTAAGTAGTTGCGGTGTCATAGATGCATACGCAGGCAAAACCAGTAGTTGATAAGTAGCTCCTCCCGGGAAAACAACCTGGTGCTGCTTCACGGCAGCTTTCATTAATTGTCCCGGAGAGCAGCCATCAAAATTGTAACCCCTGCGATCCCCGATCACATCGCCGGAAATAGCCGATGCCGGCGGTACAAAAACAAGTGGTGATCCCTCAGGGGTAAGATACAATACATCCGCAACGGTGCGTCCTTGCTGTAAAAGATACTGACAGCGGCTCACGTAAGTATGATAAGCATCTGCCATTGGCCACCAGGTCTGACTACGGTCCCAGTGAACACCATACGACCCCATTGTGGCACCGGGTTTAAGCGAGTCCGGAAGAAACTGATTTTGGAAAGTATGATAAACGAAACGATTGATACCAGCCGCAAATGCCCAATCCCCCTGATTCTTCATGGAGCCCGGATATTGTTTCCATGCCTCATTGTCCTGCGCAGTAAATGCTTCAGCGGGAACAAGGGATTTGCCCATCACGTGCGCAATAGAGGTAGCTTCAATAACACTGTAGGTAGCATTAAACCCAAAACCTTTGCTCCAGAATTCAGCCATCGGAACATCTGCTACCGCCCCCAGTTCCAGATCTGCTGTTGGATTCATATCATAAGGTTCGATAGATAAAGATAACTGGTGGCGGTGGGCGTAACGCTTAACATGCTGCGCGTGATTTTCCAGCACCAGTTCCTGCGCAGTCTGACGGAGGTCCCATAAAAAGCGTTCACTTTCTTCCAGGCTCCCAACAATATTACCGGAATAAACCGGGTAGTATTTTAGTGGGTCGTAACCTCTTCTCTTCCTGAACTCTTTTCTAAAGTCTGCCGTCCAGTTTTGCGCGCCCATCTCCCAGCTGTCCATATGCAGCCGCTTTAATCCACCACCCTCCTTCTTTTGTATTGCACCAATCTTATTTAACAGCTTTCCTACATAAGCATTTAGGTGGTTGTTTAAAGCAACGGTGTCAAACTTGTCTGATTCAAAACCCAAACCAGGAACAGGTGCGGGACGGGTAATTGCGCCATTGTTTCTACTGCCGAAGCGCATCACTATCCATTTACCGGAGGACGGCGACCAATTGAGTGTCCCATCTGCCTGCATTTTATTGGTCAGATCCACGATTTCATTCTTTTGTATCACCGCATTTTTATGATCCGCTGCATCCGAAGGAGAAGAGAGATGCGATCTTACTGTACCGGAGCTGTAAGGTGCCCGGTAATAAAGGGCCTTTTCTTCATAATCAGCTATGGGTGTTTGCTGTTCTGTCAGCGGGAAAGCTAAAACGCCTACATCTTTATAATAATTCAACCAATCTCTCTTCACCTCAGCGGTTAAATTTCCTTCTCCAAAAAATGGTGCCTTAGGCATGGGCACCGGCAAAACAATTGGCTGATGGTCCGTTGCGGATACCGTTACCCTACTGGATACCAGGTGCTGCATTGACTCCGCTGCTTTCACCCAGGGGCCCCCACTCCCCGTCCAGCCAGGTCCGATGCCCAGTGTAATTTCTATACCTAAACGACGCGCCTCTTTTTCAGCATGAACAAAAAGGGATGTCCAGGAATTACTCAAAAAATCAACGGGACCTCTCGGAATACCAACATTCACTTCCAGGAAAATCAGGTTGCCTATACCCGCTTTCTTCATAGAGACAAGATCCTTTGTAATCGTTTCTGCAGACATATTACCGTCCATAAAATACCAATATACACCAGGCTTATATGCATCAGCCGGACGAGTAAAACCAGCTTTTAAATCTTTTACCTGTGCATTTGCATGCAGCAGGATGCAAGAGATGCAAAGAAAGCTTACGAGGAATTTCGGTGTCATGTTATGCTGATTTGTTAATGTCACAGCAAAGGTACTCAGTGGCTTAGGCTATAAATAGCTATATTTGACATTAAAATAGTTCAATATGGTATTCCTATTTCAGGTTTCACCATCAGGGAACAACTTACCCGAATGAGCGCATGATTTCAACAGGATGTAAGCCCCCAAAATACGCCATGTATTTTATCTTTTAACGCGAATAACTTATGAATATAGATACGATCATTGACAGTATATATCCGCTACCGGAAAAATCAAAGACCTTACTGAAAGAAAACATCCACGAAACAACTTATCCGAAAGCACATGTGCTGTTTAAAGTGAACACGATCGTATCAAAAATGTACTTCATAAAGAAAGGCATGGTGCGGGCATATGCCAATCCGGGTGATGAAGACATCACTTTCTGGTTTGGAAAAGAAGGAGACACCATCATTTCTATGAAAAACTATGTTCAGGATGAAAAAGGATATGAAACCATAGAATTGCTGGAGCCATGTGAACTGTACGTCATTGATACGGAGCATCTGCAGCAACTTTTCGGGGAAGATATTCATATCGCCAATTGGGGTCGAAAGTTTGCGGAACAGGAGTTAATAAAAGTGGAAGAACGCCTTATTTTCCGGCAGTGCAGAACAGCAATGGAACGCTACAAAGAACTGATGGCTACCAATCCCGAATTACTCCAACGGGTACAGCTTGGCCATATCGCCTCCTACCTGGGCATGACACAGGTTAGTTTGAGCAGGATCAGGTCTGAATTGAAATAAACCACTTAATTTTTATCATTTGTAAAATTTTTATTGTCTGCTACATGCGAACTTTGCACTTCTAAAGTCAATCGTCATGAACTGGATTATTTTAATTATCGCCGGCTTGTTTGAGGTAGCGTTTACCTCCAGCCTCGGAAAAGCAAAGGAATCAACAGGCACAGCCATGTATCTGTGGTACGGCGCTTTTTTCATTTCATTAATAGTGAGTATGCTTTTACTGATGAAAGCCACACAAACCCTGCCCCTGGGAACCGCCTACGCCGTATGGACAGGTATCGGCGCAGTGGGTACCGCCGTAATGGGCATCCTTATCTTTAACGAACCAGCTCATTTTTGGCGGTTGTTCTTTATAGTAACATTGATAGGTTCTATCGTTGGTCTGAAAGCAGTATCGCACTAAGCGTTGATAGGATAATATTTGAAATATACGGCTATGTATGCCCCGGATATTGGGCATACATGGCCGTACTACATTAGTTGCGTGATAAAACAGTATTTATCTGCTGATATAATTGCTCATTATCACTTGGGCGAAGCGCCTTGCTCACCGCCAGCTTTCCGTCTTTATCGAAGATGAAATACTGCGGGTAATATTCCGCTTTATCCTGGTTGTCTGCCAGCAGTTCTTTCCATAATGGTGCGATAGTTTGCCTGTTTTTGCGGAAATGTGTCCCTTGTAATCCGTTTACTTTGATAAACTCTTTCCAAACGGCATCACGCTCATCGTCATCCATATCCAGGTATACAAACACCACGTCTTTATTTACAAATGCGGATCTGAGTGCCGGAATATGTTTAAGTTCTTCTTTGCATGGTCCGCACCAGGTGCCCCAAACATCGAGGTAAACCACTTTGCCTTTAAAATCCTTTATAACATCATAAATGGATTGTACCTCCTGCTTTACCACCTGGATATGCGTATCTGATTCGTTCTGAGCAAGCAGTTCCTTTAATGTATTCACACGCTGATCAATCACACCATTATACTTACTTGAAGGAAAGTGCTTTTTAAAAGCGTCAGAAAGCGCGGTGGTTGGTCTCAAGTCTTTATTATCATACAAATTTACTATTTGCTGAAAAGTATACTGTTCCGTAACGGCATCAGGAAAGTTATGGATGCTACCTATCCACCTCCAGTATGGCTTACCATATTTTTTTACGATAATATTGGCGCTATCAAAACTGATCCCAAAATAGGGAATAGGGGCTTCCGGTTTGATGTGCTCTTGTTTGATCTTTAGAAAAGCTTTGGTTTCCAGGTACCTGAGATAGTTGTCGGCAAAAGAGTAGTACTGCGGCCCGGCCGGAAACACCTCCGGCTTAATGGTACTGTTATCAAAAACGCTGAGGATGATACTATCTATGACTTCCCTGTTCTTCACCTGTGTTCTGGCAAAATCACTCAGGTAGTTGTAAGTAATATACTTTACTTCAGATGCCATCAGCTTTTTGTCCGCCAGTGAAATATCCGAAGCATTGATACGACTAATTTTCTCATCCCGCTTTACAAAATAAGGTTGAATCAAGGTAGTATTCAGCACTGCAAACGAAAGCTTCCCAATATCATTTTGTGCGGATTCGTTCATAAAAGAAGGTACTTCATTTACGTCAATACGCTGCAGCAGCCTGTTCTCCGGCAAAGCACTCCCCGATATCAGTTCCAGCTTTTTATCCTTTTCATCAAGGGTCAGGGTCAAGTGCTTGCCACCGGTAAGTAACAGGGAGTAAAATTGTTCCTGGAAAATGAGGGTAGCAAATTTCCGGCTTTCCACAGGTAGGGTAATAATGAATTTACCTGTTGGGGAGACAGGTACAGCTATAGTGTTCTCTTTATGAAAACCATATACCAGTGGAATATTAACTGATATCCCCTCTTTGCCGGAGTAATGCAGGATCCTTCCTTCTAACTTAAACTGGGCAGATACCTCTACCCAAATAAGCATCAATAACAACAGGGCCATTCGTTTTTTCATGTATCATATTTTAATTACAATACAATGATATGCCCTGTATAAATCTATTCTTTCAAATGTGATGAATACATTCGAAAATGTGATGGATCATGAAAATGATCACTTGAATGAAGTCATTCGGCGTGTATAGCTGTAGTATCCGGATATTTATAACCCAAACCATCTGTATGCCGGAGGAATTGACGCACCAGCGCTCCGATAGTATCAGGAGCATCTTCCGGGCTGTAATGGCCGGCATCTTGTAATTCAAATACCTGTCCTGATGGGAATACTGCCTGAAAGAGTGGAATAAAGTGTTTGGCATGTAGTGTCCGATCTGCGGCGCCCCATATAGCAAGTGCAGGAAGCGCACTTATCTTTTTGCCGACTTCCGCTGAGGGAGGGACTTCAAAAATATGGGCGCCTGTTGCAAATCCTTTGGCCCAACCCAGTGCACCAGCTGTTTCAGAGGGGGAAGTAAAGGGCGCACCATAGGCACTTACCCAGGTGTCCGTGATAATGTTATTCCGTTCAAATCCATTCAGCTTTAGTGTGCTCAAAATATTAAAATGAAGCTCCTGAAGCACAGATTCGAGGCGGTTCTCCTTTTCTGCCCCGGCTATCCAGCGGAACCACGGTGATTCCGCAGCGTTAGCGTTGAGTACTTCCCCCAGGTCAGGCTGACCAAAAGGAGTTGGTGCATTTATACTGATGATACGGGAAATCCGGTCTGGTTGCCTTGCTGCGAGTCCCATTCCCACAGGTCCGCCAAAATCATGCATAACAAGCGTGATGCCTGTAAGGTCAAGATCAAGCACTAATTTCTCCAGGTTATTAATGTGATCCTGTAACCAATAGGTACGGTCTGAAGGCGTTTCACTCTTCCCAAAACCCATGTGATCCGGAACAACTACCCGGTACTGCCCGGAAAGGCTACCTATCAGGTTCCGGAACAAATATCCCCAGGTGGGTTCTCCATGCAGACAAAGCACAGTAGGGCCCGCACCTTCATCAATATAATGCATGTTGAAGCCGGCAGCGGTTGAAAAATGTGGTGTGAATGGAAATGTTCCATGGAAGGTTTCGTTGATCGGGATCATGTTTAGAATAATTTTATGCTATCAGGAGAATTCATTAATAGATAGATATCTCTATTTTCAAATAATCAAAAAATTAGTGGATCATGTTTTTCATAATTTTTCTTACGCTCTCCAATCCCTGGGTACTTCTGGCGATGGTAGCATTTACCGTGGCGCCTTCTACCATGAAAAACAAATTGTCTGCAAGCTGCTTCCGGTTGAGAGGACCACCATATTCGATCTGCCGGAATAACCCGTTCAAAAGAGAACGCTGCTTTTCTTTGTACGCTTCCACTACCTCCAGTACATTCAGGTCGCTAACACCCACCTCGGATACAATTTTAATAAAAGGACACCCTGAAAAATCAGATTCCTGCTGTTGCCTGATCCGGTAATCTATAAACTTAAATATCTTTTCCTCCGGAGTGGTGGCACCCTTACTGAAGGTTTCAAATCCCTCCAGCCATTCCTCTTCCTGTTTCCTGAGATAGGCCAGCAATAAGGCATTCTTCGACGGGTAATGATTATATAGGGAGCCTATTGCAATGTCTGCTTCTGCAATAATCTGGTTGATACCTGTTTGGTTGTACCCTTGTCTGTAAAATAAAGCGGATGCAACCTGCAGTATCCTGTCATTGACTTTTAATTTCTTCTGCATAATTGTAAAATCAGCTCAAATGTAAAGAAATATTCTAAAAATAGAGTGATCTATCTAAAAAAGAGGGTGCCTTAAAAAAGGCACCCTCCAGGTAAATAGATTTTTAATAGCTGAACCCTGATGGAATTACCATCTTAAAGTCGCCAGAACATCTTCATCAGTATCATCATTAGGATCGTTTGGATTGGGCGAAATATGTGCAGTTAAGCGATACTGATCACCCGCGTAAAAAATCACCGATGTTGTTCTGTAAGTACTTTCTCCGGGGAATGTAGTATACCTCAGCCAGGTACCCTTTGTCAGGTTCTCAATAATAACATATGGCTGCTTTACATCGTGCCATAATGGAATATTCAATGTCAGTGTTACCGTTCCATTAACAGGCGCTATAAACACAGCACTTCTGTAAGGATCGTTTGGCAGGTCATCTTTTTTAGCGGCAACAAAAACCTGCCCGGTTGCTTTTACCTTTGCGTCTTTGTTTTCAACCGCTGCATCGGGCGTTGTTTTGTTGAGCAGCTTAACTGCATTCGATTGCGCACTTAAAGTAAAAGATGCCAATACAGCCATGCACAGGGAGAGATGTTTTACAATGTTTTGCATTTTGTTCGGGTTTTATTTTCGGATAATTAATAGCAATCTTCATCTCTCACTCAAAAGTCTTGATGTCAATAGGTTTCGGAAGGCAGAACAGCTGGGTCGGTATACGCTACATCTATTACTCTGTTCACCTGCTGCAGTAAATATAGTATTAAATCCATGCGGCACATCCGCAGTAATATGGCATAATGATTTATTAATGTGACAGCGAAGTGCTCATCATCGCAGAAACAGGGGATTCGCCGGGAAAATAACGAAGCAAAGTAATCAAGTCCGGGGGTTAATACATATCATCCGCACGTTCTTCTTTTGGCTTCTCTTTCACCGCATTAAATTCCTTTAAACCAACGTAGGCATCCACGACATTGATTTTTGGTCGGCCTACAAAAGCGCCCATGCCAATGCTGCATTTCACGAAATATACTTTTCCCGGCCGGATGTCGATTGACACTTCATCCCGTGATTCTGTACGTGCAGATATTTTGGTAAGACCTGCTTTACTTACTTTAACGAGGCACCTGGAATTGTTTTTCGCGCGGCATACAACTGAATCATCCAACATTACATTATAGGGAATAGCGGCCCCCATAGAAGATCGGGAACGATATATATACAACAGGGCATAGGAAGCGGTATCCGGAAGCAATGTACTCAGGATGGTATCCAAAGCCTTGATTTTCTCAGCCTTCAGGTCGGAGAGATTGGCATGATAGTAAATTTCTCCAAACAGGCGGTAACAGGTGCTGAATCCGTCGGGAGATTTCAGCTCAGTGATCCTGACAATATTGCCACCTGCTTTTATAGCCTTGGCTTTCGCCTCCTCCAGTGTATGTTCATATCCACAGTTCATTTTAAAACCGCCGTCAGTTACTTTTACGCTCCCCACTTTCCTGGCACCCTCCGGCACAATATCTTCCTTGTCGATAATTAATACCTCCGTAGTATCTGAAAAGCTGCCGGCATGGACTGGTATGTAAATGCTGAACAGGAGCAGAAATACAATGACAGATGTTGAATATAGTTTCATGCGTACAGGGATTGAAATGCTGGTATAGTCTGATAATTACCGGTGCATGATGCTGCTTTCCGGAAATACAATATTAAGAAATTATGGTTAACACAATGGCATAACGTAAAATTCCCGGCAGCGCAAGTATAACAGCCAATATAATACCTGAAAGGATTTGTGCCGGCAATATCCTGGATAATGGTCTATAAGATGCATAAATAAAATACCGGCACAGTCCATCATTGTGTCGCAAATCTCCCGAAGAATGTCGCGTATAGGGTGCACATCATCTATCTAATCAAAGTATTTTTGCTTTACAAAAGCTTCTTTGTTATAATATTATTTGATAAAACAACGATAACAATAGTCATCACTATAAAACTTACAAGATGAAAATCATCGTTTACCTCGCTACTTCCGCTAATGGAATGATCAGTAATAACAGAAATGTACCAGATTGGCTATCGCAGGAATACGGACAGGGATTCATGGCCATCAGCCAACGTACGCAAGCCGTCATCATGGGAAAAACAACTTACAACATCCTGTCGCCTGACTACCTCCCGCTAAAAGATGGCGGTTCGCTGGTGGTATTAACACATGATACCCAGGCAACACCCTCCCAATCCAATGTGTTGTTGACCAGTGATAGTCCGGAAAAAATCATTGCGCAACTCACCGCTAAAGGGCATACCGAAGCAGTGATCATCGGCGGCACACAAACAGTAGACGCATTTGTTAAAGCAGGATTGGTAAATGAAATCATCCTGGTAGTAGAACCTGTGCTCTTTGGCAAGGGATYACCCTTAGTGAATGAGGCGGATTTTGAATGTAAATTGTCGCTGTTGGACGTAAAAAAATTAAACGGCGATACCATTCAATTACATTATGAAGTGAAAAACATCCTGATTTAACCGTTTACTCATCATCCAAAGATCTCTTCAATGATAGTAGAAATACCGTTATTGCAACTTTATTGCAATAATAAATAAGAAGAAGGAAAATCATTTTTCAGGACTTCTGCCTACTATTAGACTAAAGAAAATAACGAATAATGAATGATGATCGTACCAGGATAATTAACAATAGAACACCGGAATCAGCGGCCATGGTGGCAAACGTAAAACGAGCAATGGCCATCACCAGCAAGCTTAACCGCTTAACGTTCGATGATGCTGCCGAAATTCGCGCACTATTTAGTGAACTAATCGGTAAGAAGGTAGACGAAGGCTTTCTGCTGCTCCCGCCATTCTATACTGCCGGCGGCAACGAAATCTGTGTCGGGCATAATGTATTTGTTAATCAGAACTGCACTTTCTATGACCTTGGCGGACTCGACATCGGAGACGATGTACTGATCGGACCCAACGTGAGCATCATCACAACAGGTCATCCCCTTAGTCCCTCGCAGCGCCGCACCACCACCATCGGAAAACCCATCGTGATTGAAAGAAACGTCTGGATCGCAGCCGGCGCAACCATCATCGGCGAAGTAACGGTAGGCGAAAATTCGGTAGTAGCGGCGGGCTCGGTAGTCACTAAAAACGTTCCACCCAATACCCTCGTCGGAGGAAATCCGGCGCGCGTTATTCGCTCAATTGGCGATGACTGAAGGAGCATTCGTCAGTCATCATAATTAAACAACAAGCGCTTTGTATAAGCCTTTTTTTCATACAATGTTCATTATATAATAATGAAAAAAAACAGGGTGAATTTCTGCAAAAAAGTAGTTAATATAAGACTAGGGAACCGTTAGGTGAAGCCCTAATTTTACATCCGGAAAGCATGTACTCAAAGTAATTATTTTTTAAGGTCTCAAAAAAGGAATGTAAATACATAATATTTAAAACTGCCATCTTATGACTATCCCCGCATGATTGTTTGATAACTAACCATCGTGCATTTTGTACCCGTTCAAAATATCCCTGTACTCATTTTAAACAAATCAGTAATCTACCCTATTTTAAAACCGGGCTATCTACTGCCATGCCCGGGAAAATAATTCTATAGCATACATTACTATGAAAACGAATCAACAGATTGCGGCGTTTGAACAAACCGCCTATAATTGGCTGAGTAAGATTGGCATTAAAGTAAATCAGCGTTTCATTACCCAGGAAATGCAGTCCCATCCTGACTATCCATCCCTTGTTTCCCTCATCGATTTTCTGGA
The DNA here is from genome assembly GCF_056399985.1 of Chitinophaga sp. 01L420. Classification (NCBI taxonomy): domain Bacteria; kingdom Pseudomonadati; phylum Bacteroidota; class Chitinophagia; order Chitinophagales; family Chitinophagaceae; genus Chitinophaga; species Chitinophaga sp. 01L420. The sequence goes on along the minus strand of NZ_JBFTSK010000009.1, from coordinate 143,013 downwards.
TTTGGGCAAAATGGATTATGATGTAGTGCAGAGTGATCATACACATATTAGTCTGTTCAACTACCCTTGCCTGGCCCATGTCATGGAAGACAGCGGCTCCTCACATATGATACAGGTAGATACCGTCAATGATTGGCATCAACAGGAACAGTTAAAGAAAAAATGGACAGGCATCGTACTGTTGGCCGGTAACCGGCCATCATGGAGTTATGATGAAAACACCCGACTGATCAGGCAAAGTCGTTCCATAAAAACATTATCTGTTATGGCTGTTTTACTATTGCTATCAGCCTTCGTGTATGTAACTATTCCTGCTTTCAATCCAATAAATACAATCTGGGGACTATTATCCCTCACCGGCCTGGTGATCAGCGTAGGCGTACTTTCTGTAGAGATGGGTATGCAGGTAAAAGCGGTAAAAGAAGTGTGTAATTCGGTAAGCCCTTCTGGTTGCGATGCGGTACTAAGAAGTAATTACTCCAAAGGAATTGCAGGCATTTCCATTGCAGATGCCTCCATATCTTATTTCATAACACAATCCGGGTTTTATCTTTTATCCAACTGGCAGCCTGCATTACTACATACTGCACTGCTCCTGTCAATACCAGTAATAATGGTAGCCGGATTAAGTTTATATGCACAACAATTTGTACTGAAAAAATGGTGTATAATCTGTCTGGGTATAGTGGCCGTACTTATTACACAGTCCGTGCTGGCATATCTGTCTGTAGCTCCGGTTATCAATAGTTTCAGGATGTCAGTCCCTTATGTCATCTCTTTCTTTGTAGCCCAGGGAATAGTGTGTTATTTTCTCCTGGGGCTAAAAAATTTCGTAACGAATATCAGGGAAAGGTTGATGCAGGCTACAGAATTACGGAGATGGAAAAAAAATGACTCGCTTTATCTATATCAATCCAACCAAAGACCTTATGTGGATTGCACTACCTGGGATCAGGAACTGATGCTGGGTAACCCCCAAGCCCCGGTACAAATAACAATAGCCTGTAATCCCTACTGTGGACCATGTGCAACAGCACATAAGATCATTGATGAATTATACGAAACCTATAAAGAAATACTTTGCATAAAATTCCGTTTTCTTTTCCCTATCGACAATCCGAATAATGACCTCACAATAGCCGTGAAAGCTATTTTACAAAAAAACATGCAGATACCCGGTGATGAGGAACGCGCCGCTATGTTGTCTGATTGGTTCAAATGGATGGACCTCAAAAAATGGCAGCTAAAATGGTGGCCGATACCTGATGTAGATGTAGATGACCTGTTGAAGGCACATATCCACTGGATGGACAACGTAGCAAAAGTAAAAGGTACCCCTACCTTTTTTATTAACGGACGTCAGCTACCACGTAATTATGTCATACGCGATATGTTTCAGCTGATCCCGTCATTGGCAGCGTCTTTCAGCGCTACAGTGGAACAGTAAAATAAAATCATTTTATCATAAACTAAGTTGTGAGAAAGACTGCTTCTCACAAGTACCATGCTGCAATTTGCAGTCTTGCAGCATATTATTTCTCTTATATTAAAAAAACGAAGAAAAATGGAAACAAAACATGCATTTGGCAAAAGCCTCAACAGAAACGATTTAAGAGCCATCAATGGTGGTGAAGCAGCAGATATCAGCTGTTCTTTATTTAACGCTGACTGCGTACCTCCGTATGGTCCGAGTGGTCCTAATGGTAACAACTGCGGTTACGCCGGCCCATCTAACTTAAACTGTTTCTGTGCTTATGCAGGTAGCTGCCAGCCTAACAGATGGTAAGTAAAACCTGGTGATGATTGTGAAAGGGGCTGATGTAAAGTCAGCCCCTTTTTCAATGCTATACTTCACAAAATATCTTCAATCCAATTGCATGAATTTCTGGCGCAAGTTGTTTCAAAGATCATTGTCTGCTAAAGATGATTTAACTTATAAAGAGCGGTTGCTGGCATTGCGTAACCTGCCACCATTCTTCAGAATGGTGTGGCAAACCAGCCCCTGGCTTACTATTATTAATACATTACTACGTATTGTACAGTCGGCAGTACCATTGGCCATGTTGTATACAGGTAAACTGATCATTGACCAGGTAGTATTATTGAGCCGTCCTGAAACCCATCATCCGCAGCACACCTTATGGCAATGGGTAGCGCTGGAACTGGGATTGGTGATATTGTCTGACTGCATGGGCAAAGTGATCGGGTTAATGGATACTTTACTGGGGGATTTATTTGCCAAAAATACTTCTGTTAAGATCCTGGAACATGCATCCATACTTGACCTGGATCAATTTGAGGAGGCTACATTTTATGACATGCTGGAACGTGCCCGGCAACAAACCGCAGGACGTACGGTATTATTATCACAAACATTAGGTCAGGTACAGGATAGTATCACGATGGGGTTTCTTATAACAGGATTGGTCATATTTAATCCCTGGCTGATATTGCTATTGCTGATAGCCGTTATACCCGCTTTCATCGGCGAATCTTATTTCAACAATAAAATGTATGCACTTTACTTTGGGCAAACATCAGAACGGCGGGAGCTGGATTATATCCGCTTCCTGGGGGCGAGTGATGAAACGGTCAAAGAAGTAAAAATATTCAGCCTGTCCCGTTTCCTGATAGACCGTTTCCGTGATTTATCCAACAAATTCTACCGCGACAGCCGTAAATTATATATACAGCGGACTTCCTGGAGCGCCGTGTTTGCGCTGTTGGGCAGCGCAGGTTATTACGGGGCCTATGTACTCATCATCTTCCGTACCGTAAATGGCCAACAGTCAATCGGTGATCTCACTTTTATGGCAGGTTCTTTTATGCAATTGAGGGGCCTGTTACAGGGTGTTTTAGGCAGATTCACTACGATCATGCAGGGGGCAATTTACCTACGCGACCTGTTTGATTTTCTCGCGATCAAACCACGGATGGTCATAGCTCCTGATCCACGACCATTCCCCCACCCTATTCAACATGGGTTTACCTTTGAAAATGTAGGTTTCAAATATCTTAATACGGACAAATGGGCTAACCGTCATCTGAACTTTACCCTGCATGCAGGTGAAAAACTAGCACTGGTAGGAGAAAATGGCGCCGGTAAAACTACACTTGTAAAATTACTGAGCCGGTTGTATGATCCTACAGAAGGCCGCATTTTATTGGATGGGTACGATCTGCGGGAGTATGATCCTGCTGAATTGCGGATGCAGGTAGGTATCATTTTCCAGGATTTTATTCAGTACCAGATGAGCGTTGCACATAATATCGCGATTGGCGATATCCGGGAAAAAGAAAATCATGCATTAATTGTTGCTGCGGCGAAACGAAGCATGGCACATATTTTTACCGAGAAACTACCAGGGAAATACAACCAGATGCTGGGTCGCCATTTTAGTACCGGTGTGGAACTATCCGGAGGCGAATGGCAAAAAATTGCACTGGCCAGGGCATATATGAAAGACGCACAACTCCTTATACTGGATGAGCCTACTGCGGCATTGGATGCCCGGGCTGAATACGATGTTTTTCTCCGTTTTGCAGACCTCACCAGGGGTAAATCTTCCGTACTTATTTCGCACCGATTTTCTACAGTACGTATGGCCGACAGGATACTGGTGCTGGAAAAAGGACAATTGATAGAAATCGGCAGCCATGAGGAGTTACTGGCTAAAGGCGGACATTATGCCGAACTATTCCATTTACAGGCACAGGGGTATCGTTAAGTGATGTTGAAGCATCTCTATCTTTATTCTATTAAACTTCCTCTCAAAAAATGTATTTTACATATCGATAAGTCAGCCCGGATAAAAGCATGTACAGCGCAACACACTTTGATATACCCGCATGAAGTAGCAAAAGATAATACTATGACAAAAATTGACCCGATAATAGCCGTAAAAGATGTTGAAGCCAGCTCCCTGTGGTATCAGGAGCTATTCAATTTTAAAAGAATACACGGTGGAAATGAGTTTGCTGTTTTAGTATCAGAAAATGATGAAATTGTGCTCTGTCTTCACAAATGGGGAGAACATCATCATCCTACAATGACTAATCCGGACATACCTCCGGGAAATGGGTTAATACTTTACTTCAGGACAAACAGTATGGAGGCCATACGAGCCAAGGTTGAAAAAGCAGGTAGTGCTATTGAAGAAGATATTCACTTAAATACAAACTCATTAAAAAAGGAATTTTCGCTCAGAGACCCGGATGGATACTATTTAATAATCACTGAGTTTCACAAATATGAAGGTTAAGGTTAAGTATAAATAGCTTTTCGGTTTTCCGGAAATGGCGGTTTTATAAAAATGACCAGCAACGGCAGAGCAATGCTTACTGATAATCATTATTTAATATCCCTCCACCTATACTTTATATCTTCAATTGTACTTTTGTTTGTCGGGAAACGCTATCGATCAAATAAAACAGGTACCATTTTGACTTCCTTTTTGAACTCAGCTGAGGTGATGACATTTGATAAGATCTATCATCAATATCACCATGCAGTTTTTAAGAACATCTGCCGGCTTGTTGACCGGCACGACATTGCGGAAGATATCCTGCAGGAAGTATTTCTCAGCTTCTGGAACAGCCGGCAAGAACTGGATTTGGCCCAGGGAGCGGGCAATTGGCTGTTTGTGGTCAGCTATCATAAGTCCTTACAATATTTAAAAAAGGCAGCTGTTGAAAAAACAAAACTGGCCGCCTATCCTTCCATGCTCGATATAATGGAAGACGATAGTGCCGACCTTCGGGAAAGCAGACTAACCCTGATTGACGAGGCTATAGAAAGTCTTTCCCCCCGCAAAAAAGAAGTCTTCCAGCTATGCCGGCTGGAGGGAAAAACAGCCAGTGAGGCTTCCCGTATCCTTGGAATTTCACATCATACCGTAAAAGAATACTTACAGTCTTCTTCCTCCTCCATACGTTCCTATATTGCCTCCAATCAGGCAACAATACCGGTTTTGGGAACACTCTTCCTGACGGTATACCTGTAGTCTGTTTTTTTGTTAACAATTCCGTAACCTCCGCCTACCCCCTCTTTTTTCCTACTTCCTGCTTTTTATACTTGAAAGACATGAAACACATCATCGCACTCATACAGAAAATAAAAGAGGGAAAAGCTACGGCAGCCGATGTGGCACTCCTGGAAACGTTATTGGAGCAGGAAGAGGATGCGTCCTTGCGGCAATCGTTGCGTGAAGACTTTGATAGAGCAGTAATGACTGGCGAGCAGGTGCTCACACCGGAAAAAACTGCCGGCATATTAATGCAGCTCCATCACAAAATGGAAGCACAACAAATGCCATCTGCTACCATACAACACTTGCCGGTGTTTAGCAGGATACTCCCGTATGCGGCAACTGTAGCGGGATTGATACTGCTGGCTGGCCTGAGCAGGATGTATTACAACAACCTGCAAAAAAATGGGCGTAACAATATGCCGGTGGCGCAGCATCTGAAATTCATACGCAACACTACCGGGAAAGCGGTCATAATCACTTTACCGGAAGGCTCTCAGGTTACCATGGAACCAGGTGCAGCATTGACATTCCCGGATAACGCCGTACGAAATATTACGCTGCAGGGGAAGGCTAACTTTAAGGTGAATGCCAACCAAAACCACCCATTTACGGTATACGCCGGCAATATCATCACAATAGCATTAGGCACATTGTTTACTGTAGACGCACAGATCCCTCAGCTGGTCACCGTAAAACTGGAAACAGGTAAGGTGCTCGTGCGAACAAAAGATGGCGCCACTAAAGAAGATATTTATTTGTCACCGGGTGAGAAATTTCATTTTGATAACAACTCGCATCAGTATTCAGTAGCACAAACCAGTACTACCGGGATACATACAGAAAAAACATCTGTTGTAAAACATGCAGTACTCATAGAGTTCAATAACGCGCCATTACATACAGTACTCGGTAAACTACAAACTGCTTTTGGTGTAACCATCCACTATGAACAAAGCGATGTGGATAGCGCGTATTTCACCGGACAAGTGTTGAAAACGGATTCACTGCGTAATATCCTGGAAGTCATTTGTCAGCTCAACAATCTGGAGCTTACGCCGGGAGAGGGAAATATGTCAATCAGGAAGATCAGATAAAATCCTCCATCTATAGTTATATCATGCTTTAACATGTGCACCCGGTGCACGTGGGGGGCCATCTATTTTTAAACTTTAACTAATACCTGTCAAAAAATGATCAGACTATTAAAAAGGTACTGCTGTGTGCTTTTAATGCTAATCTGTGTCCTACACGCCCACTCGCAGGATTCGAACGTCGCTGTTACCATTAAAGGTAGTGTAATGAGTGAAGGTGGGCAGCCACTGCCCGGCGTGTCTGTGTTGGTTAAGCAACGCAATGGCAACGAAAAACTACATGCTACAACGGATGAAAAAGGATTTTTCCAACTCCCGGGAATGAGACCTGGTTTGCTGTATGATTTTACGTTTAGTTTTATCGGTTATGAAAACAACCTGTTAAATGGTTTCCAGGTAAAAAACAGCAACGGCAACCTGTTGTTGATCCGCATGAAAGAGGCCAGCAAAGGATTAAATGAGCTGGTAGTAGTAGGTTATGGTACAAGGACAAAAAAAGAACTGACAGGTGCCGTTTCCTCTCTCCGTTCATCTGATCTGAAACAACAGGCAGTGACTTCTTTTGATCAGGCACTGGCAGGTAAAATGGCCGGTATCCAGGTAATGCAAACCAATGGGGCGCCAGGTGGCAACGTATCTATCCGTGTACGTGGCGTAGGTTCCATCAGTGCCGGTAATAATCCGTTGTTTGTAATAGATGGCGTACCTATTACCAATGATACCCGAAGTGCCTCTCCCGGCGTAAATAATTATCAGCAGCCTTTCAATCCGCTGGCATCTATTAACGTGAATGATATCGCCTCCATCGATGTACTGAAAGACGCCGCTTCGGCTGCCATCTACGGTTCCAGGGGATCTAACGGCGTAGTGCTGATCCGTACCAAAAAAGGAGAAGCAGGTAAAATAAAGGTAAGTTATGATGGCAGCTATGGCCTGCAAAATGTAAATAAACATGTAGATGTACTGAACGCCTATGATTATGCCAAGCTGGTATATGAAGGACATAACAATGCATACCTCGATGCCGTACCTGGTGGTAAACCAACAGATCCTAACAGCGTAAGGCCCAGGAACCCATCTACCTGGATTCCGCCGCAGGTACTGCCTTACCTGGAAGGTAAACCCGGACTGACCAACACTGACTGGCAGAAAGAAATTTTCCGGCAGGCACCAATGCAAAGTCACACGATAAGTGTAGCCGGAGGAAGCGAAAGTCTTTCTTATTATTTTTCCGCCAACTATCTTAACCAGGATGGTATCGTCATCAATAACAACTACAAGCGCTATTCCAGTCGCTTCCGCATTGATGGCGGCTCCGGTAAATTCCGCTTTGGGGTGAACATGACGCCCTCTTATACAGATAACCATGTCGTAAATGCAGAAGGTCCCTGGTTTGCGCCCAACTCAGGCGTGATCGCACTGGCGCTCGGTTATGCGCCTATTTTCCCGGTACGTAATCCAGACGGCACCTTTGCGGATTCTGTAAACGTTTGGGGCTATGGACAAACCAACCAACTGAACCCTGTTGCGGTGGCTTCCCTGATAAAAGACAGGATTAAAAATTTCCGTCTAACGGCTAACGCCTATATGGAATATGAATTCTTTCCAAATCTGAAATACAGGATCACGGCAGGTACAGATCTGAACAGCTTCCGCAGGGATTATTACCGGCCTTCTACTTTGCCGCTGCCCTCCGGCACCTTACCTTCTGTAGCTACCGGTTTTTCCAATACGGATATGTATACCAACTGGCTTACGGAACATACACTTACCTATAATAAAACTTTTGGTAAACATAAATTAGACGTGTTGGCCGGGTTTACGGTACAGAAAGAAAACCAGGAACACAATACCCTTACCGCCAACAACTTTCCCACAGATATCGTTACCACCCTAAACGCAGGTCAGGTCAATGCCGGCAGCTCCAGCACCGAGCAGTGGAGTCTTAATTCCTGGTTGGGAAGAGCGCAATACAGCTATGCCAACAGATATTACCTGACAGCATCCATAAGACGTGACGGTTCATCGCGCTTCGGTACCAACCAAAAATGGGCTTCCTTCCCCGCGATATCTGGCGCGTGGCAGATTTCCAACGAACCATTTTTCAAAAACGTAAAATCTGTCAGTTCACTGAAGCTCAGGAGCAGCTATGGTCTTACAGGGAACTTCCAGATTCCCAACTACGGATCGCTGGCACAAATGAGCAATGTAAACAGTAATTATATCCTGGGTAATCAGGCACAGGTAAACGGAGTATCCATTACCAGTCCGGCCAATCCGGATCTTACCTGGGAGAGTACGGCCAGTTTTGATCTTGGGTTGGAACTGGGCTTGTTTAATGACCAATTGAGTTTCACCGTAGATTACTACAATTCCAACACCACGAAACTACTCCTTAATCTGCCTGTTCCCGGTGCATCCGGCTTTAGTACTTATCTCCAGAACATAGGAGCAGTAAACAATAAAGGGGTGGAAATATCGATGTCTTATAATAAAAAAATCGGGAAAGACTGGCAACTGGAAGGAAATGCAAACATTGCTTTTAACACAAATAAAGTGACCAGGCTGGGACGTTCAGGCGCGCCTATCATTGCTACAGGCGGCACAGGCAATACTTACTTCATTACCAGGATTGGAGAAACCATAGGTTCTTACTATCTCTATGTGGCAGATGGAATTTACAAGGATCAGCGGGACCTGGACAATTCCGCCAAAACCAGCAATCCTACACATGTAGGCGACCTCAAATTTAAGGATATCAATGGCGATGGTAAGATAGATGCCAATGACAGGGCTATTGTGGGGAGTTCCCAGCCTAAATATATTTTTGGCTTCAGCAATACAGTCCGTTACAAAAACCTGGATCTAAGCATTTCTATACAAGGTAGCCAGGGTAATAAGATACTCAACCTCTTCCGACGCTATATCGCCAACGTAGAGGGCAATTTCAATAATCTGAGCGAGGTAAAGGATCATTATGTTTCTCCGGAAAATCCGGGCAATGGCGTAGTAAACCGCGCCAACAGACTGGCTACCGGTGGTAATGGTATCACTTCCTCCTGGCATGTGGAAGATGGGTCTTACGTTAGAATAAGAAATATTGCACTTGGCTATAACTTCCCAACGACAATATTTAAAAGGGCTGGCATTTCATCTGCCAGGATTTATGGCGCCGTCCAGAATCCGTTCACTTTCTCCAAATATTCTTTATTCAATCCTGAGATCAGCAACCGCACGGAAAGCGCGCTTACAGCCGGGGAAGATTACGGCTCCTACCCGCTGGCCCGTACTTACATGATTGGTCTTAACGTCAATTTTTAATGCTACAAACCATGAGAAAATATAAACTTTACCTTCCGTTACTGGTATTAATTTTTGCCTCCTGCAAAAAAGAATTCCTGGATCTCAATCCTATTTCTACCATCGCACCAGGGCAGTTTTTTAAAACCGCCGGTGACGCGGTAACGGCTGTAAATGGCTGCTATGCTTCGCTCGCGCAGAGTAGTCAATACGGTGCTACCTTTGAAGTATTGATGGAAGCGCGTGCCGATAATTTTACAGATCAGGACCCATCTTCTAATGCAGGACAGAACTATCAAATTAACCGCTATTCAGATAATCCCGGTAATACCAACTTTTACAACGCCTGGGTAGGTGTATATAACAGCATCTTCCGCTGCAATACGCTGTTAGCCGCTATAGATGGTATCAGCATGGATGATGCACTAAAAAACCGTATCAGGGGAGAAGCACGTTTTATCCGCGCATTGGATTACTTTAACCTGGTGAGATTATGGGGCGCTGTGCCGTTGTTAACCACTGTCACAGATCCTGTTAATGCGGTGAACCTTAAACGTGATGACGTAGGCGCTATCTACAAACAAGTGGAAGAAGATCTCATTTTTGCCGCTGCCAATCTGCCGGCAGCATATACTGCTACGGAATCAGGTCGTGTTACCAATGGAGCAGCCAAAGGATTATTGGGAAAAGTATATCTCTACCAGAAAAAATATGCGGCCGCTCAAACAGTACTGCAGGATGTCATCAATAGCAAAGTGTTTATGCTATTGCCTAAAGTGGCCGACGTATTCAGCACCACCAATAAATACAATGCAGAAATATTGTTCGCGGTACGCTATGCAAAGGGAATTGTTAGCCAGGACCATGGTTTCTGGTACGCCAATTCACAAACGATCACCGTTGATACCACATTAGTGAAAGCATATGATGATGGAGATCTGCGCAAACCTTTGTCGGAATCTGTCAAGCCAACCGGCAATGCCAACATCATGCCTCGTAAGTTCCTGGACGACCCCGTTAACGGCAATGCAGGCAACGACTTTCCTGTACTCCGTTTTGCGGATGTACTGTTGATGCAGGCGGAGATTCTCAACGAACAAGGATATAATGCTACAGGTGATGCCTTTACTTACCTGAATATGATACGTACCCGTGCCGGCCTGACTAAACCACTAACAGCCTCCGATCTTCCGGAACAGGGTAGTTTCCGGCTTGAAGTATACAAGCAACGCCGCCTGGAGCTGCCATTTGAATGCGACCGCTGGTTTGACCTGATACGTACCAACAGAGCCGTTTCAGAGATATTGGCAAATAAAAAAGTAACGGTGCCTGCTTTTCGTCTTCTCTACCCCCTTCCACAGCAGGAAATAGATATCATGAATAATAAAGTCACTTTCCCGCAGAATCCGGGATATGATTGAGGAAACAACTGAAGCTATTTAAATGAAAGGGGCCAAATGTAATTTTGAGCCCCTCTTTTGTTGCTATAACATATTATATCACGCGATGTAGTTATCATTCCAGATAAATGATTTTATTAAAACAACATCTATAACCCTTAATARAAGCTATTCTTATGCTAAATCAATATCCTCTGGCTTGCGCAAAATCAACTTCCCGCTACAAAATTTCAAACGCTTGAATAACAGATGCTTTTTTTCCATTACAATTTTCACTCTTCTTGCTGGTTAAAATTTTCTGGTCTGGCTTAAATATCTGTACGAAAATCTGAACCCAACAGGTAAGAGCCCCCTGATTTTGTTACTTCTTTGGCTTTAAGAAGTCTCACGGTTCGGCAAATATCGTCACGATACTAACGCAAATAATTAAAGAGATGCTGCAAAACGTGATTAAGAATTTTATCTTTTCACAGCTGTACCACTAAAAACAAAAAAACCTTGTAGAATCAGCTTCTACAAGGTTTCAATTACGTCCGGATATTTACTTTTACTCCTGATGGTGATCCCCTTGCGGTCACCACCTATCCTCGTATATGCTTAATGGTATCATCAAAAAACAGAAACAATTATGGCTTTAATGTCAGAATGGTATTGAACCGTCTCCAGTTCGCCGGGTTACCACCACTATAGTAATAATAATACAAGGTAAACCGCCTGTTCACCGGATCATAAGTGGATGCCGGCGTTGCTTCCTGTTGTATTGCCACTGCTGCATCAGGGTCGCTGGAAATAGTCACGGTGTTATCATTGTTCACTGTGATAAAGTAGGTGATCCCGGCATTATTGAAATACCAGTACCCGGCGGTAGCCTTCAACTTGTTCGGTCCCACGGTGATCAGATCCTGCACATAATCTGCCGGACAAGTCTGCAACCCGGCAGACGCATGATTGAGCGTGCCACTTTCGGTATAACTACCTTCCCACTTGTTCACAACCGGTAGCGGGGAAATTGATATCACCCAGGTCCTTTTATCACCATTCGCCGCCATCACCTCATACTGCACAGGCTGTGTAAAATCGCCGGGCTTTCCCAGGGCGGGCGAAGATCCAATCGGGCTTATAATGGCCGCTTCCGGAATATTCGCATAGCCCCATATTTTACTCAGGGTTACCTTAGGCTTCTCGTTCCGCGGAAAACCGGCAGGGAAAGATGGATTCACATACACCGTGTCTTTGGAGATCGTTACTACCCTGCTTAACTGCACTGTCTTCGCCAGAATACGCGTATTTTCCTGTGGTGTGCCCTTGTTATCAACAACGGTATCAATATACTTGTAGTACAGGTTAAAATCGCTGATGTTGTTTAAAGAAGAATTATTCATCTCCGGTAAGTCCTTCTTCAAACAGGAGGTCATCACCAGTGAACCAAGTGCTATGATAATAAAATTGAGATATTTGCTTTTCATACTAAACGAGATTGAATTGATTAAAATACCCTACCAACCGGCATTCTGGGTGAGGATGGGAAGCGCCACGATTTTGGGTTGCGGCACCGGGAACAGGTAACGTTTAGGCGTAAATTTCAACGGCTGTCCGTTCTGTTCGTCCATCTCAAACACCTGGTAGCTTTTACCATCTGAACTGATTGCTATACCATGCTCTTTACCATTCAGTTCCGGTATGGCCACACCCGTATTTTCATAACCCTGTTTCAAGCCACCGGTCAACTGCATACCCCATCTCAATAATGACCAGTAACGGTCACCTGTTTCGAGGATCATCTCTATATGTCGCTCCCTTCTGTAATCATTCCACAGGTCTTCATTGGAGGAAGTAATACTGTTTTTAAATCCACCATGTACCTGGTAGGTTTTGGTGAGATAGGTACGCGCAGCGCCTTCATCACCCAAACGGATACACGCTTCTGCGTAGTTCAGGTAAGCTTCTCCCAAACGGAGTACGCTGTAACAAAAATCAGTAGGATCGGAATACCAGAGCTTTTTAGCCTGGTACAGGTACTTTGCAAACAGGTAGCCCGTCACTGATGCGCCACCATTGATGTTGCCGCCGTTCAGTGGCTGCACGTTGGAAGAAGCGTTGCCATCTGCTCTCAGGTAGGCCCAGTTACCAAAATATTTAGAACTGTCGCACACGATAGAAGCATAGAATCTGCTATCCCTGTTCTTATACATCTTCTGGTAAGCACTTCCACCAGTCTGGATATAAGTGGTTTGGTCCCATTTCTTTTCTTTCCCATCAGCATCTGTTACCAGGTAGTCGTCTACCAGATCCTGCGTGGGAGCATAATTCATCCATCCCTCTATGGATTCTTTCAAAGGAAATTTCTGCATGGCGGTCGCAGTAAGTTTGGAAGCCAGCATATCGCTGTTGCATACCAGCGACTGCATAGGTGTACTGGAGAAACTGGTGTTGGTGTTTTTCATCTCAAATACGAGGATATTTTCCGGAGAGGCGATGGCAGTACTATAAGCATTGAAGAGATTGGAATAACTGTCCAGGTTGTACTGCGCCAGCGCAAACAATTTATCACCTGCCGCTCTCACAGCGGTATAATAACTTTTGTCATTCAGGTAGGCACCGGCCTGCAAGGCCACTCTCATCTTCAGTGCATAGGCGGCCCCTTTTGTGGCCCGTCCTCTGTCATTGGTTTGTGGCAGCAAATCGGCAGCTGCATCCAGGTCACCCAAAATGAAATCGTAGGTTTCTTTCAGGGAAGAACGGCCTATATTGAAATCACTTTCAACTGTCAGCACATCCTTTACGAGCTGCACACCACCAAAACGGAAAGCCTGGTTGGAATAGATAGCAGCACGCAGAAAATGAGCTTCGCCGAGAAATACATTTTTTTGTGCAGTAGTGAAAGGAGAAGCCGGTACATTTTTCAGTACCATGTTCACGCGGCGTATATTGCCGAATGCGCCCCAGCCCTCATCAGCATTCCGGTCTATCTGCTCGGTTTTCTCGGACGTATGACCGCCGCCCCACGGATGGTTCCGGATACTCTTGGTGCTGGCGTCATAGTCCCAGGAAAAAATATATCCCATGCAATTGGAATAACATTCATACATATAGCCTTGCGCCAGGCCATAGTTACTCCACACATCACTTCCGGTATATGTATTCAGCGGCTTGGTATCCATCACCTTCGTACAGGAGGTGAAGGTCAGGAAGCACGCTATGGTTAGTATGATATAGTATCTCATTTTTCAGACTTATTTAATACATTAAATTACTTAGAACCCTACCCGGATACCCACTGAATAAGTTTTGTTAACCGGATAAAAAAAGTTGTTGTTGTCTGCCAGTTCCGGATCAAAATATTTTTTTACCGGGGAAAAGGTCAGCAGGTTGTTACCACTTGCAAAGGCCGACAGTTCACTGAATGGACTTGTTTTCTTCAACAACCGTCTGAAATTGTACGCCAACGTCACACTTTTTAATCTTACAAAGCGTGCATCTTTTAACCAGAAAGTGCTGGATGAATAGTTATTACCGGAGTTCATGGAATTGTTTCCTGCTCTGGGGAAATCAGCGCTCTTATTATCGGCAAGCCAGTAATTTTTCTGGAAGTCGAAATTGATCCTGTTCAAACCTTCCCCGCCTTGCAGATAGCCACCGAGGTATACATTGCGTGTTCCGGAACCCTGGATGAGTGCATCAAACCGAAGCCCCTTATATTCCAGTCCGAACGGAATGCCGAAAGTAAACCGGGGAGAAGTAGACTTGCCCAGCCGGCGGAAATCCTGCCCATCTATTTTACCATCACCGTTGGTATCTTCCAGCCAAATGTCTCCAAGGCCCAGCGCGGACGAAGTAATACGGCTGGGGTTATTGAGGATATCATCAAAATTCTGGTACAGCCCACGGGAACTGTACATCGCGCCGTAATAATCCTGGTTTACTCCCTGGTTACGTGTATAAGGATTGGTCAAAGAAGCACTGTCTTCATTTGTTCTTTCCCACAGATAATTGAAATAAGTAACATTGATGCCCACATAACCTTTCAGGTTGGTGTTGATATTGAAATTATAATTGAGGGCAGCGTCAATACCTTCTTTGCGGGTAGCGGCATCTGTTAGTACCTGCGGTAAACTCTGACCCAACGGATCGGTATAACGGTAGGCCGGGCTACCCAGGATATTGGTAGTGCGGGTAAAGAAATAATCAATATTACCGCTCAGCTTTTTCTTCAGGCTTTCAAACTCAATACCAAAGTCGCGTGAACTGGTGGAAAACCAGGTAATATTCTGGTTGCCAACGGTGAGCCCTCCTTCATAATAACCATTCTGCAGGTTGCCATTCGCTACATAAGTCTGTGTATGTACGCCATACTGCGGCAGATAGGCATACTTTGTGCCTCCAATGGAGCCTACCTTTCCGTAGGAACCTCTTAATTTGAAATAGGAAAATACATTATCGAGGTGGGCATTTTCATAGAATTGTTCCTTCGACATAATCCATCCTGCACTTACTGACGGAAAAAATCCGAAACGCTTGGACGGAGGGAAATAATCCGAACCATCATAACGACCAGCAAATTCCAGCAAATATTTTTTCGCATAGTCGTATTTGATTCTTCCTACATAACCTACTTCTCCCCATTCACTCGCAGAACCGTCATTCACTTGCGTAGCCGCATCGCCTGCAAACATCTGGTCGATGGCGGTAGAAACGAAATTTTTCCTCTGGGCACTGAACCATTTATTGTTTCCCCCTCTGGTAATGGATACCACGGTGGCACCCAATGTATGCTCACCGAAGTTGGTATTGTAATCGGCCTGGAACTCCACGTTATAAGCGCGGGAATTGCTGTTAGCCTGTGTCAGCGTAGGGCTTGGCGTGGGGTAGATTGTTCCGTCCGTATTGTACTGTGTTGCCAGTACATCAAATGTTTTACTTGGATTGGAGCTGAAAACATAATCGCCCAGCGCTTTTAATGTCAGTCCTTTTACCCAGGGTACATTCCAGGTAAAGGTCAGGTTACCATCATTAAAAAATGTTTCAGACCTGCTGTAACCCGGTGAATTGATTTCTGCCAACGGATGATCCACGAGCGGAGCCAGGCTTCCATCTTTATTGTATGCCTGTTCCAGCGGACTTTTAGCCACTATATGACTGAAAATGGTCCCGGAACCTGCCGGAGGTTGTGTGCTATAGGTGTAATATCCATTCAGTCCAAGCGCAATGGTAAGTCCGGTAGCATCAAAAGTAGTACTGAGTTTGGTATTATACGAAAACCGTTGCACGCGGAAAGAGTTATTTACATAGTTGCTTCCCTGGTCGAAATACCCCAACCCTGCATAATACTTGGTTTCTTTTGTACCGCCGCTTACAGACAGGTTATGATTCTGCTGGCGCGCATATTTGCGGAAACTTAATCCATACCAGTCGGTATTGGGATAAGTATCAGGATCCGTACCTTTTTTTATTTTGTCCAGTTGCTCCGGCGTGTAAACGGAGTTTTTGCCGTTACCGGCCGCTTCTCCAATGGCGTTAGCCACCAGTGCTTTATCAGTACTGTTAATGAGCTTGGGAAACAGACTGGGGGTATTCCATGCAGTGTTATTGGAATAAGAAAATCTCGGTTTGCCGGTTTGCCCGCTTTTAGTGGTCACCTGCACGATTCCTGCGGAAGCCTTGGCGCCATAAACAGCCGTAGCAGCAGCATCTTTCAGAAAGCTGACACTCTCGATATCATTCATGTTCAACGCCACAAATGCATTCTGGTCACGGATGATACCATCAATTACATACAAAGGCGCGCTTTGCCCGATCAGCGGCTCACCACCCCTTATTGTCATGGAAGGTACACTACCCGGTTCTCCACCGCTGAAGTTTACTATCACACCCGCTGCGCGACCTGCCAGCGCAGATTGAATATCTGTATAGGGAGCATCCTTGAAATTATCTGTTTTAACTGTAGTGATGGAGCTGGTCAGCGTTTGTTTGGATTGTTTGCCATAACCCACTACGATGATTTCGTCCACCCTGCTGGAGGATAATTTCATGGAGATATTAATTTCCCTGCGCCCATCTACCGCAATCACCTGCTCCTCATATCCTACAAAGGATACCAGCAGCTGATCACCCGGTTCTACCGTGAGCGTAAAGGCACCCTGACCATCGGAAGCAACGGCTTTATTTTTGCCTTTCACCCGGATAGATGCGCCCGGCAACGGGCTCCCTTTTTCATCCGTAATAATACCTTTGACGATGATCGGTACAATTGCCGGAGACAGCTCCGCTGACACTTCTTCCATTTGTTTGATCACCACCGTTTTGCCAACAATAACATAACTAAGCGCCTGATCCTTCAAACAAGCATCCAGTGCTGCTTTCAGGGAGGCGTCCTGTATATTGGCCGTTATCTTTCCCCTGTTTTTCAGTAAGCGGTCGTTACTGAAAACCTGGTAGCCACTTTGCCGGGTGATTTCCCTGAACACTTTTGTTAAGGATGCATCTTTTACATGCAACGTAATGTTCTGACCAAATCCCGTGGCTGACGCCTGTAAACAGGCTGTTAATAAAAGGATACTCGTTACTTTCATAACTAAGAGGATGTTGGTTGATTGTCGGAGGCAATTCGCCTTCCATCTGCTAACGAGGAATTGCCTATGAAATCTTAATTTCATAACTTCATGAAGTTTAGGTTGATAAAAAACAATTGGTTTATTGTGAACTATACGGCCTGAACTATCCGCCGGCAGTGGTGGAACACTGCCGGTTTCTTTTTTATTCAGTCTGTTTTTTTAAGGATTGATTAATACTGTTTTTCCTTTTATGGTGGCTGCAACACCACTGTAATCAAGTATTTTCAGGAACTCCGACAAACTTGCATCAGTAGAAAGAGAGCCGGTAAAATGTTCATGAGGAATGCCATTGGGATATTGTACGGTAATATTATACCAGCGCGCCGCCTGGCGCATCATTATTTGAATATCTGTTGCATCAAATACAAACAGCCCCTCTTTCCATGCTAATACATCATCTACGTCCACGTGTTTCAATACCGTCAGGGAACTGGCAACACGCGCCTGCTCTCCGGGTGAAAGCGCCACAGACTGTCGCGATCGCCCTCCGGAAACCCTTACTGCGCCCGATATCAGCGTAACGCGGATCTCTGGCTCATCAGCATAGGCATTAACATTAAAATGTGTACCCAATACCTGTACCTCCAAACCCTTGTCCGGGCGGGCCACTACAAAAGGAACGGCCGGATTGGAGGCCACCTCGAAATAACCTTCTCCATCAATAACCACTCTTCTTTCTTTACCCGAAAACGAAGTGGGATAAGTAATCGATGAGGCAGCATTCAGCCACACCCTGGTACCATCCGCCAGCATCACAGACATTGCCCTGCTGCCGGCCGGAATAGTAAGCGTGTTATACTGCGTTTCCTGATGGTGCCCGTTGGCGATGTATACAATTTGTCCACTGTCATTCTTTACAATATTTGTTGCCGCCTGACTGGCAAGCAGCCCGTTTCCTGCACTGTCGAGCAGAATTTGCTTGCCACTGGCCAATGTCAGCACGGCATGCACAGCAGATGGAGCGGGAATATCTTTCGCCCGCTTTTCCACAGCGGCCATCGTTTTCGGATGCCGGCTACTGTTTACAAAAATGGCGGTCAGCCCACCCATCAGCAGCAATGCCGCTGCAGCTGCAGCCCACCAACGGGATCTGCTACGCTGTGTAACTTTTTCAGCAGCCATCTGAACCTGTAAACGCCGCCACGTTTCAGCGCCAAACTCCTCTTCAGTATCCGATGTCAGGATGGCTTCTGCATCCCCTGCATTTACCTCATCATACCAGGTATGCAGCTGAATGATTTCGGCTTCGCTGGCAGTACCATCAAAATACTTCCGGGCAATCAGTTTTATTGCTTCTTTACTAAGATGCATAGGTCCTGGTTTTTTATTTATACAGGGTAATACTTAGAATAGATACATGTGCTGGAAGTTTGTACGCAGCAAACAGCATTTTTTTTGGAGAAATAAAAAAAGGAGAACAAACAGCCGGTACTGGTATCTGCCATCAGGAGAAGAATTCCCATGCAGCATATAAAGCAGACAAGACAAATACCGCTGTGCGCAAGGCTCGCAGCTTGTTACGCATAATGTTCATGACCTGACTGATGTAGCGCTCAGCAGTACGTGGTGATACACCCAGCCGCTGCGCTACCTCTTCAATCGGCTTGTCCAGTAATTTATGATGGATAAATATGATGCTGAATTTCTCCGGCAGGTCGCCGGCATATTTCACGAGTATATCAAGGAGTTGCTTGTTCTCCAAATCAAACTCAAGCGCCTTCCCTTCCATGCCTGCAATACCAGCGTGCACTTCGTGCAGGGCCTGCCTCCGGTGCTCGTCGGCCAGGTAACGGTATACGGCATGTCTTGTCATAGCCGCCAGGTAGTTGGGTAAGGAAGCTATGGTAAGCCGTTCCCGTTTATTCCAAAGATTCAGAAACACACGTTGGATAACTTCTCTTGCTGTCTCCGTATCACGCAGGCGTTTGTGCGCAATAAAAAGCAGCCATTTCCAGTACCTGTTRTAGATTTCATTAAACGCCCGCTCATCGCCACTGGCCAGCAACCGCGACAACTGATCATCTGTGTAGCTTGAATACATTTAATAAAAGATATCTGATATAGAGAAACATGTGCTTTGGTTCCCGCTGTATAATATAACGTGTACTTTTCCGGACAAATCTATTCCCTTCTTACTCGATTTTGGTAAAAATTATTTCTAAAGCTCACATTAATTCCCATTGCTTCCTAGTATTATTTTAGCTCTTTCTTATATTTTTTTGCAGGACAGAGTAGGATTACAGGTTTCTCTGGCGCGTAAATGACGATATTATTTCAACGATACAATATTATTCCGGATGGCATACAACACCAGCCCGGTAACATTACGTGAACCCGTTTTCTGCAGCAGGTTATTCCGATGCCCATTGACCGTTTTTACGCTGATAAAAAGTTCCTGCGCAATCTCCTCTGCGGTATATTGTCTGCATACCAGCTGCAAAATCTCTTCCTCTCTTTTGGTGATGGAGAGATGCTGGGGCTTGCTCCTGACAGTTCTCGCCGTTCTGAGCTGCAAAGCCTTTAACGCGCGCTCATTGATATAAGATCCTTTAGTGTGTACAGCAATGATGGCTTCCTGTACTTCCTGTGGCGCACTGTCTTTCACCAGGTAACCATGCGCGCCGCATTGAATTAACTGGTTAATGAAATTCTCATCATCATGGACCGACAGGATGAGGATCTTCATGTCAGGATAGGTAGCCGCGAGTTCCTGGGTAACGTGTTGACCGCTGTATTCTCTGTCTCCATCCGGTGGCAGGGAGAGGTCTACCAGCATCACGTCCGGGAGAACAGCCGCCTGGCGTAATCTATCCGGCACGGAGTAACCGTCGGCAGATTCAAATATCACCTTCATATCCTGCCAGGTGTTGATAATGGCTTTCATCCCTTCTCTGAAAAGGACCTGGTCTTCCACTAATCCTATGTTGATCTCCTTTTTCATATAGTAAAGTATTATGCAGGTAATGTTAATCGAATAATGGCGTAGTATCCGCCTGATTCCTGGTTGCCCATTTCCAGTTTTCCACCGAGCGCATTCACCCGCCCTTCAATACTCTTAAGACCCAGGCCCTTGCTGGCATTATCATCTGACAGTCCTCTCCCATCATCCGTATAATAACATACCAGTTCCTGGCTGTGCCGGAAAAGATCTATTCTTATCGATCTGGCGCCAGCGTGTTTGAGCGTATTGTTGATCATTTCCATAATGATGCGGAACAGGCCCAGGTTTACCAGCCAGGGCAGGTCGTCCATGCGGGCTTCACAACCCAGTTCAATCTTTATCTCACCGACCTTGTTGATCTGTTCCGTTACCGACTCTAGCGCGGCCTTCAACCCGAAAGATTCCAGCTGCGGCGGCATCAGGCGGTGGCTGATACTTCTCACACTTGCCAGTGCCGTCTCAGACAATTGACGAACATACTGCAGGGACTCCTGTAATTGCTTCGTGCCATCAGTACTTTGCTGTTCGAGTACCATGAGATGCATGCGCATAATAGACATCACCGCTCCCAATTCATCATGCAGGTCGTGTGCAATACGTTTGCGCTCTTCTTCCTGCGCCTGAATATTCGAGCGAAGCAGGTCATGTTGGTAGATACTTTTCAATGCCTCCTGCCGGAGTTTCTGCATAGACAAATTCTTTTGAAAATGCAGGTTCAGGAACACTACCCCAATACCGATGATGAACACAATAACCGCCAATGGCAGCAATGCATTTAAAAAACTCAGGTCTTTGATCGTTTCCATAAGCCGATAAAAAAACAGGTATACATAACAATGGAAAAGAAGGAGTGAAATATCCACGCGTACAAATTCAAGCTCCTGCTGAAAGCACCAGTGATAACAGAGCCAAAATAAAATATCAGTATGCAGGAAGAATAATAGATGAACAATCCTGAATTGATCCAGTTAAGACTGCTGATATTCCGGCCGCTGGTCTCCTTTACAATATCACTCAGAAAGAACCGGTAAGTGAACAATGCCAGGATCACAATGAGAATGCCCTCCACCGTTAATGCGATAGAGTTAAAGGTGTAAACAGGCTGAATGAACAGGGAGTTGATTATTGTAAAGAGCAGGAATAATATGGCGATGAGCCATATTATTCCTGCATCTATGAATCCATTGAGCAACGTGTTGTAGAACCATGCCAGGCAAAGGAATCCTGCCGCCACATATATGTGCAGCAACGGCATGTTGTTTTTGCTGTTGAACCAGAAAGCCAGGGAGGTGAACTGGATGATGCCCGACAGGAAAATAAACCATGAGAACACTTTCAGCTCACGGGGCAATTTGTTATAATGCACAGCAGCATACACTACTGTGAGTAAAACGGGTACATGTGATAACAGTATGATCGTTTCTGAAAAGCTCATATATCAATGGTATACATTAAGGGGTCCTGGCTCCGGGCAGGTATTCGGACAAGGGGCGTTGAGGTCCAGTACGTACTTGTCGTAAAGTGCTATTCCTGTTGAATCAGTATTGGCGAGGATGGGGTTTGCCTCTTTGTCGAGTATAACATCCACACCAGCGTTCCACTTGCTGGGATCCTTGCCTTTCAGGCAGGCATTATCTACTGGTACCAGGTACAACTTGAACCCCACTTTTTCTTTAAACCCAAGGTATACCCGGATGTGTTTGAACCTGCATATAGATGAATCGGCGAGTTCCGGCGGCAGGCCCATGGCAGCCAGGAGGTCCACTGCCCGGATGGTATAGGATTCCACGGGTGCAGTGCCTTTCCAGTGGATGCGGCAAAGACTATCGTACGCTTGAATACTCTGGCGGGCCGTTACGAGGTTCACCAGTACACGGCCTACACTGTCTGTAACCTGGTTGCAATCATTTCTTGTGGTGGTTCCTGGTTTAGCGGTGCCGGCGGACGGCTGATTTTTACATCCTGCAGCACAGAGCCCCAGCAATAGGATAAGAGAAAAGAGGTGTTGCTTCATTTTAAGTGTGTTTTATAGGATTTGGTTGTTGCTTAATAGCACATAACAATGATGCTGTAATGTAATTACAAAAAATGAAGCTGATACCCGGGATCCTCAAAAACAGATATAAATACCTGCTTCTTTTCCCAAAAACAGGCAATAATACCCGTTTTCAAAAATACTCATCTCTCCTCTTATCGGAGATTGGTGCTTTATACATGGATTGACCATATTACGTTAGTTGTAAACTATGATCGAAGAAAAAAGCCGATATAGATAGTTCGGCTTCCGATCAAGTTGAAATGTTAGGGAATACCTTTTTTAAATATTGGCTAAAAGCCCATACACTCCCATTTGTCATTCACGAATCCCCAATGCACTATCCTTGAATATTATATAATAGCCAATACACTCCCTTTAGCTAATCTTCAATCTGTCCCGAAAACAGATTCCCCGGATTATGTTATATTTATAGTAATCAAAATAATCTCTCATGGCAAAACAAATGTCCATCATTCCCTTTACGGGAAAACTCGGCCCTCTCATTGGGTATAAGCGCAATGGCAACTACTTCCTGCRCAGCATGCCTGAAAGCGTGCAGCAAACGGCTGCTACCCGTCGCGCGTCCCGGCGCTTTGGCATCGCCAGCAGGAAAGGCGCTTTTATCCGGCATGCTTTCTATGGCAACCTGGATATCCCCTGTGACGGCGGCCACATCAATCGTCTCAACAAACTGCTCATTGCTGCCGGCGATCATCACGAGGCCCTGACAGGCTTCCGCTTCAATCAGCATACCGGCGTAGATCGTTTCCTTACGGTAGCTCCCCGGCTTTTCCCTAACGGAGTATTAAATATTCCCGCACAAACCATCGACGGGTATAAAGGTATTACTGCACTGGAAGTAAAAGTAATCGCAACGCGTATTGATTTTAGATCTCGTCAGGTGGCGGGTAGTGAAACGGTTACGCTGATGATAGAACCCGATACCACTTTCCAGGAAACAAATGTTTCGCTGGATGTACCCGGGCAGGGTTCACTGGTAGTGGTTTTCCAGGTAAGAGCGATGTACAAGGCTGGCCCATCAGGCAACAGAAAATACATGGCCGCCGATATTATTGCGGTGGCAGCCCCACAGGTGCTCAAATATGCTCATAAACGTACTTATCCAAAGCGGACGAAATTGCTTCCCAAACTCGCCTATACATACACATATCCAGCTGTCATTCAACTGGAATAAAGCGATCTTGCCCCCGGAGATATTTTGATAAATAAACCCTTTATACCTGCTTTCTTTCAATAGTACATCTCTTTCCGCAGCTACAGCATAGCACTGAAGCAGCCCTGCTATGGCCACTTCTCACCTCTATCCATTTGCTGAATCAATTTCATCCCGGTTACACATCCGGACGTCATCCCCGCATCAAGTCCACCTCTACTGCACCGTTTCTATAGGTACTAAGCGGGTGCTAAGCATAGCCTCGACAGAATCTACATAATGCATACCCGATCATCAAACTATCCAAAATAGCAGGAGTCAGCCTATCCATCAATCTCTTTTACCAATTACTTTAAATCCCTCCCTATTCACCCGGTCAATTCAGACTAAACTCAATAGCGAACAAACAGTGACGGGAGCTCTCTTCCACAAAAACAGATTGTTTAGTAACAGATTCTTCAGAATTGTTCATTAAAATTTCATTGGCAATCCTGATTTCCCTCAGGAGCTTACGTTTTGCTTTGACTCTTTTCACATTCGTTATAATAATGAATGTCTTTTTTACCTGCAGCAATAATTTAGACAGCAGCCTCACTCCATTGTAATACATAACCTGGATTCACTTTAATTATGTTTCAGACAAGCTTGATAACAGCATTATTAACGCGTTGGCTATTTTGGCATATCCTTCCAACAGCCATGATATGCTGCAATAATGAAATACACTTCAGGGGAAATTTGCTTCTCGGTCCAATATTCAGAAAATGCCCAGGCGACTTGCTCTCCAACCTGGATGGTATACTCTCGACTAATGTTAATTACCACTAGTAAAATTTGGGATTAAGACAGAGAACAACTAATGCTTTATTGACCATAACTGCGCGAATATTTGCATATGCAATACGCTGCTGCGTTTCACCGGGACTTACTCCATTGTACCTTTTATAAATACAGTTCAGATGACTTTCGTCCGTAAACCTAAGTTCACAGGCAATTTCACTCATCCGCATATCACTACGTAATAATCTGGTTTCCACTAATCTGATGTTGTAATTTCCATCCTTATTTATCTTTTCACAACGTTACCACTAAACACAAAAAACCTTGTAGAAGCATATTCTACAAGGTTTTAATTACGTCAGAGTATTTACTTTTACTCCTGATAGTGATCCTTATGGTACATAAAATCGAACCATTTAATTAGTCATCAATAATAGTATTTTAGTAGGCTGATGCCTAACACCTTCGCTACTTAATTATATTGATCCGCCCAACGTACTAATGGTCTTCCGGCTTCTCTCTCCTCCTCTCCATATTCCTGCGAAGAACGGGGCGCAACAAAAAACCATAAGCAGTAAGAGAGCAAAAAACTATCGCCCAAAATCCCCAAAGCCCCCACCTGAGAACAACCAGATTGGAAATCTGGATGCCGATAAAGTAAAAAGATAAGGTGATCAGGCTGATAGCAGAAGCCACTGTTCCTTTTGTCATATGACTTTCCATTAAAGCAAATCGCATCAAAATACCACAGGACATGCCTTGTCCCAGGGTAAAAAAAGCCATCGCTCCAATCAGGAAAGTGCGCTGCCCGTACCACGCTGCTATCCATAGCAACACCAGACCCAACGCTAAAATGGGCAAAGCGAGGATCACCGATTTCCCCAGGGGCCAAACACGCGTTTTCCATGCGAGGATCACGTTTCCTGCAATCAGACTGAGAAAGATGGGAATCTGGATCAAGGCATAATTCAAAGGCGACAGCCCCTGATCCACCATAATCAATTTGGGCGCCAGCGCGCTCCACGCAAAAACAGGAAGCATCAGGGTGGGCACAGCAAACGCGTTTTGCAGGAAAAAAGAATATCGAAAGAGTTCACCATAGTCCCGGGCCAGTTTTGAAAAGGATAAACTGGAGCTACGACTTAAAACAGGCAGCGTTTCAGGCATAAATAGGTATAGTCCCCAAAGTGAGAGACCGGACAGGATAATGATTAAGCCAAAAACCCACCGCCAATTGGTAAACTCCATCAAAAAAGCACCTGAAATTGGTCCTACTACCGGAGAAAGCAGGGCAACATTGGTCATCAATGCAATCACTGTAACGGCTTTCTTTTCAGGGAAGGCCTCCTGCACTGCCACATAGCCTACTGCTGCAATCAAACACATGCCAGAGCCCTGCAAAACGCGCAGAAAGGCAAAGCTCTGGATATTGGAAGCCCAAAGCGCTGCCAGGCAGGCCAGGATGAAAAGACAGCCGCCCCCAATCATGACCGGCCGTCGTCCAAAACGATCAGTCAGCTGACCATAAAACACCTGGAACAAAGCTGCTCCCAACAGAAAAGCACTGGCCGAAGAGGCCAACCATGCTTCGGGAGCGTGAAACTCTGTGACAATGCGAAGCATGCAGGGCTGCACCATGGAGTTACTGATATAAACTGAAAACTCGAACAGCACCAAAGCCACCAAAAAAACAAATATCTTCCAGGTGAACGGTTGATAAGCAGGAATGGCTTCGGGTATAATAGGGCACTTTAAAGTTGTCATAAATGCAAATACTATCTGAAGTGGATAAATAAACCGGAGATGTCTTTCCTATGCAGGAGGAGACTATGAAATCCAGAAGCGTTTTCCCAGGAGTTTTTCTCCCAGGGCCGTAAGCCTGGCTGTTTCCTGACGATCCCTTTCCCAGTGACGGGGATCTCCGTAAAAAGAATATCCTTTAGGAGCTTCTCGTTTTTCCCAGGCCTGGATACGCCATTGACGCAACTCCTCATTGCTTTCCTGTGCCGGAGACATAGAAATATATTGGGCAATACGCGCTTTATCCAAAGAAACATTCTGCCTGATACCATGGCAAAGGCGGCTGTTAAAGATCAATAAATCTCCTTTCCCTAAAGCGACAGGGGTTTGCGCCAGGTCAGATACGTCAGGTCGATACCAATTCCATCCTTCCGGCTGCCGTGCTTTCCAAAGTTGGAAATCTTCTTTCCGGAAGATAGCCGGATAGCAGGTAAAACCACCCACAGAAAGATCTGTCTGATCCGACAAAGAAAGCACTCCCTGTACATTGTCAGAGCTGTTCTCCGGGTCATAGTCCCAGTGTTTGACCATATCAAAAGAGAGCCCGGGATAGGGGGGTAAATTTAAATTCACCCGGTCAATTGTTACCCAAAGATCTTCCTGTCCCCATACATCTGCAAAAGCTTTATAAACACGGGGTGTTTGCCGGTTGTCCCAAAGCGTTTGGTGATGGTAGAGTTCTACCATGCCGCTGTTAAAACTCTTATACTCTTTTTTTAAAGCAACTTTTTCTTCAGGATACCAGGTGGGAGGAGCTGAAGGATCCAGCTCTTCAAAATCCCAGATGGCCTGTGCCGTTTTATCAGCTTGTTCAGGAGAAATAGCGGCTTTAACTACAACATAACCATGTTGGATCCAGCCCCTCCAGTCCTCTTCTGAAAGCACCTGAAGTGAAGGTTGCTTAATACGGTCATTGAGCTTAGATGAAAAGACCACGTTCGTGGAGGGATTACGTTCCGCCGGGGTGTTCTTGCCAACCGCGTTCTCATTTCTTTGAGCTTGCATCATATTTTTCTTTGTGTTAAATGAAGGTTAGAAAGTAGCCTTAGGATCCTGACACCTTAAGAACGTTTAAGGTCATAGGTTAAAAACAAAAGGCGRTCAAAAAAGAGCGGATAGAGGTGGTCGGATCCGCCCTGACAAACAAAACCCAAACGTTGGTAAAGCCGGGATGCAGGGTTGTTTTCCCAGACGGTGAGGGTCAGACGCCGGCATTCCCACTTTTGAGCAATCTGGATCATATGCTCAAACATAGAATGAAAATAACCTTGCCCCTGCAACCTGGGATCGATAATAACA
This sequence comes from Chitinophaga sp. 01L420, assembly GCF_056399985.1. Lineage (NCBI taxonomy): Bacteria > Pseudomonadati > Bacteroidota > Chitinophagia > Chitinophagales > Chitinophagaceae > Chitinophaga > Chitinophaga sp. 01L420. The sequence goes on along the minus strand of NZ_JBFTSK010000009.1, from coordinate 115,549 downwards.
GAATGAATAGAACAATCCCCGTTCTGTTGATGGATGTTGAGAAACCGAAGGTAATTTTCCTCCACTTCTCTCATTTCATCCCGGTAATGAAAGTCGTCTTTGATCCGGACTTCGTTATTTTCCTGCGCTGTAAAAAGTTCGGGGCGGAAAGCGCCTATCCATTCTCCGTCAACATTGTAACAGAGTTCAAAATGAGGAAGAAAGGGTTCTACATTCTGCTTACGGTAAAGTGTTTCAAAATTATACCCGGGTTTATTCCGGAATGAATAATAATCAATGTAGTAGCCAGTGCTATAAAGCAGCTTCCCAAGGCGCTGCTGATCTTCTTCAGCCGCCCGATCTCCCTTCATCCAAAAAACTTTGTGAGGCTTCTGTTTGCGGGCTGTAAACGTTCGATCTGCGGGCTTGTCCTGCAACGGAAACCAGAAATTACCCTGGCGGATCTGTGCTGCATTGTGTGCAACCAAATATTGTGCGAAAAGGTTGTTCACACGATCCAATTCGGGATCTTTTGAATTGACCGAGTAATAATTAAACAGGTCATCTGTATTGCGCAATTGTGTAAAGTAAACCACGCGGAGTCTTTCCTCGTTTTTCAATAATGAAATGTGTTTCTCCAGATCGAGGGCGTTCGGCAATGACCATTCGAACTGTTCCAGACACTGGATTACAGCGTCATAATGTGCTTTTTCTTCCGCCGTCAGCGGCACCAGTTCATTCCCAAGACGCGCTTCAAACAAGACGCGCATACCAAATATTCCAATTGGAATCTCCTCTCTTTCCATAGGGCCTAAAATGGAGTAGCGGTCAAAAAAAGAACTGTAATCCAATATCCTTTGGGTTAAAGCGCTGCTCCAGATTTCATAAAAGCTGTTAAAGAAATCCCGCTCTACTCTTTCTCTTTGCAAAGGGTCCCGCAGATGACGCTTTTCAATTCCGGCAATATGCGCGTCCAAATGTCGTCTCATGTCGTGCATGAAGGGATCCTCTGCCGCCGCCAAAATAAAGCCATCCTCATCCCGAAAGGAATTCAGGCAACTGAGCACCGTGCCTGCAGGAACTTCCGGAAAACGCAACATGATGGCGCTGTATTTATGAGGGATCGTATCTACATCTATATAAATACCTCCTTCCCTCTCCAGGATAAAAAACCTGGTATAATCCGATAGATTAACATAATAACCTCCCGCATAGAGGAGATTGAAATGCTCCCATAAATGAGGCTTTTCTCTTTTAAGCATCAGGGATAAGGAGCGCACCCATAGTTTCACCGGTCCAAAACAATAGGCTCCAACAATGGCATCACCCGGAAAGGCTGTTTTATCTGAAACAAAATGAGGGCTGTTCGACAGTTGGTCCTCATCCCAGATCCAGAGGTATGACTGAATGTTTTTTTGATGATGCTGATGGACATGCCGGATAAGCTGCTCCCATTGGTAGATGGCTTGCCTGGATAGATTTGAGAGATCCCCGCCGAGCCAGATACGATGCAGATTCAGGTCTTCAATTTTTGTGGTGTTGATAGCAAAAATAGAGGAGAGATCATCCAGACTGAATTCACGCTGGTACGTCTTAACCAGGGAACGGATTTGCTGGAATTCTTTTTCCCATTTAAAATTTAGTTGCTGGGAAAGAAGAGGATCTTCCTGAGCCCGGGCCTGTTCCCGTTCATCAGCACCTTTTTTAAGATCCTCTATCAACATCTCGCATTCAAATAATGGGTTTTCTAAATCGGTAGATTGGAATGTCTTACCATCTACCGATAGCTTGTAGGATACATTTTGCATGGTTATATCGGGTTTTAAAGTCAATAAATGATCGCAACGTCAGGGCGCGGGCATTGTTAGCCTTCCTGACATTAACATACTTATGGCTGTAATTTTCGGACTCAGGTGTTTAGACCGTATGTAGAAGGGTTATACTGTATATACGGGTAACTGTCCGCCTTTGCAAGTGGTGTATGATTAGGTAATTCACATCATTTCTGATACTTTCTACTAGGGGATTAACACGCTAAAATGGCTTCTCTCATAAATAATATGGTTAATTATTAAACAATAGTGTATTCACGAAAATGTGCTGTTTTAATAGGTTTTCCGAAACAGATAAAAGTAGGTTTTGCTCTTATACTGACATGGTCATCGCACATTCTCTCATAAAACTAAGGATGGCTACAGCAATCCAGCCGCAGTAGTTCCAGTTGTATTAGAATGCTTTATATGTGCGCGCTGGTACTGATAAACAGGCTGAAAAAAGTTATTCACAGTGTAACCAGGAATAGTATTGCGTGGATATTGTGAGGTGAATTATATTCAGCTTCGCAAAGTGGTTTATGAAGATCATTCCGCAGGAAGTTTTAACGAAGTGCCGGAATTACTAAAGCTGACATTTTTCTCTTTCTTCTTTTGTCAGTAATAAGAATATCACACGTGAATTTGGGATAAGTGTTAATTAATCAAATTACCAGGTTAAAATTAAAAATCACGCCATCTGTCTCCTAATGCAATCTTCTTGACGTAAAATGGATATTTTCTTATTTGGGAAATAGGGCCTTTTTTCTTATTTTCTATCTCTGATAGATAGTCAAATGACAGATGTCCATACTTTAATAAATTTATAGACTTAACCCAATTTTTCACTTTACAAAATTTATCAACATGAAAAAGAGATCATCCAAAACTCTGAAGTTAGAGAAGATAAAAATTGCCTCTCTTTCAAGATCCCATCAACTTGAAGAACCAGCGCTCATCGCACCGGCGCAACCATGGCAAACCCGTCTGGTCGTATGTTATACATGGCAGGCGAATTGTCAGACAAACGAACACGGCCTGTGCCGTTTTTGATCGTATGAATAGAAATAATTAGTATGAAACGCTACGGCGGTTTTATTTTTTTGCCTTTGAGAACAATTATTGGCGGTACCATAAAAGATACCCCAAACAGTAAATTGTAATAGCTGCTACTTGATCTGACAGTACACGGATTTTTGTATGGTTAAGCAGTAGCTATTACAATTTAAGAAAAGAAAGTAAGGAGCTGGAAGTCATCTGGAAATAAAAACACTCGTTATCTAATGATTTGTAGGCTTTGTGTTCCCTTTGGAATGTATAGCAACATATCTATAAAAGTATTTCTTTTCGTCCCATTTTTATCGATATCATTATAGCCCAATAAAGACTCGCCACGACTAAAACCTTCTTTCGGTTCTAATCTAACTAATCTGTTATTCGCATAAAGTTTCATGGTATAATTTTCTATAGGATAAAAAGTTTGTGAATATTTATCTGAATTCGAGCGTTTTGTAGATACGGACTTTCCCTTTCTGCCCTTACCTGATTGAAGTTCTGTTATGATATCTTTAGCAAAATACTCTGCCTGGTACCATTCTGAGTCCGCGTTTAAAAAAATAGTATTCAAATAGTCATAATCTTTATCTTTAAGCGCTGCAACAGTATTTTCATAAAAGCGGACTACTTTTAATTCTAAGTCTTGTTGATTCAATGTAGACAAGTCTTCCCCTTGCTCCCATCCTTTCATTTTATAAGGCACCGAAGCATCGAAACTGAGATTGGTTTTAAATTCTGTTAATTTTGAGTAGTCAATATTTTTATCATTATTTTTAAACTCAAGTACATCTTCCGGTGTTTCTGTTGAACCTTCCTTATTCCATTCGGCTTTTTCTACTTTCAGAATAAAATTCTCACCATTGTTAAGGTAGCTTTTTTGAATTCCATTATGGTCATATCCAGGATAAAGCTCAACTTCAATATTTTGTTTCCCACTTTTAAGAATCGATGAATTAATATTCATTCTTGCTATTCCCGGAATTACATCAAAGTTTGAGTAAACAGGAACCCCGTTTACCATTACCCTGAAGCTAAATGCAGATTGAATATCTAATTCGTAAATAGGTTCAATGTCAAATTTCTGAACTTTATTAGAAAGATATTCTATTCTTTGTTCACCTGTCATTGCTTTCCTTTTTGATTCCTGTGCACAGCTATTAAGGCTTGCCGTCAATAATACTGTAAATATAAATTTTGTCATTATGTTTTATATTATGGGTAATTCCTAACTTATTTTCTATTTATATGGGTCCATTAGCCCTATTATTTTTCCACTTGCAATATAGTGGATTCCGCCTTTTTCTTTTAAGCCGTTGATATCATCTGTTCCGCCATCGTTAGAAACAAATCACAGACTAACATTAGCATTTAATAGCAATCCTTCCTGGTTCCCATTGCACTGGTATGAGTTAGATGCTATTCCAGTGTAGTGAAAATAACCATTATAGCGCACATAGGCCAGCCATACGCAAAAAATAGATTATATTAGGTAATCCTTCATTAAAGTCGCTCTTATGAAACGCCATATTCTTATCTTGCTCTTTTTATGTAACGGATACCAATTGTTTGGGCAAAACCTGTATAAAGAAAATATAGCGAACCTGGTTTCCGTTTCATTTCCTCAAAAACCCTTTACATCCGAAACGCAGGGAAATTCGGTTATCCAGGCCGTTGATTCCTCGGCCATGTATTCGGTGATCAACAGACCTATTGATGCGGAGCAACTCTTGTTCCAGTCGGATAAGCTACCCGAATTCTATGATGGGGTCATCAATGGTTATGTAGCGTCCTTTAACGCCAAGGTGATCGAAAAAAAGGAATTTGATGTCTCGGGCTTCAAAGGAATAGAAGTGGAATTGCTGGCAAGCCCCAACCCAAAGCTTCCAGATTTAAGGTATGTGCGTATCCTACTGCTGAATAACACCCTGATCGCTCTAAATTTCTGGACCTTATCTGAAAATAAACAGGCTACTGAAACGGCAAGGAAGCAATTTTTCAATTCCATTGTCCTTACAGCTGATCAAAAAGCGGTAACGCAGGGGAACGACCCGAAGCCCAATCCTATTGGGTTTATGATGGGTAAAGTTGCTGCCTGGGCCACCCTAATGGGTATCCTGGCAGCGGTGTTTCTACTCATAAGAAGATGGACCAGAAAAAGAAAATAGCCAATGCGGCAAGGAGTAACCAAATCCTGGAAAGAACTTAACAAACTTCCAGGAATCTGCTTCACTACTAATCCTGGTAAGGATTGAAACTCAGGAATTCCCATTTCTATTATACTGTTTAATTCAGCTGTCATATCTAATAGATCTTCCCGATATACTTGTGCTCCTACTTTAGTTCCTTTATTAGCCAAAGGATGCCTGGCTCCAGCGGCTGGCATACTTGTTTTAACGTTATTACTGTCTTGAATAATATACTAAAACTGCACCGCAGGCAAACGCTTTACACGCTACAAGTTTTAACTCTAATTCGTTTTTTAAAGGATTGAAGGTTTGTTGTCCGTTACCTAATGCAGCAGGGTTTGTAAGCACATAATACTCATCGATTAAATCATGTTGTATTAATGATGATACAAATGAATCACCACCATATACAATGATGTCTTTCCCATCTTTATTTTTCAGTGCTTTTATTGCCTCTGCTAAATTGCCATTTATAATGATTGAATTGTCCCACTTGCTGTCCTTGAGGGTATTTGAAAAAATTGCATTTGGAATTTCTGCAAACCGTCTTCCAAGTTTGTGCTCACCATCATTGGGATTGTTTGCCACTTCAGTCCAATATGGAATAAACCCTTCCGCAGTTTTTCTCCCATGCAGAATGCAGTCCACATTGTTGAGATTGTCAATACTGAAGTCTGACATTCCGCTGTCCCATTTATTGTCAAGTAAAATGTTCATTTGTAATTTTATCTTTCTCATTTTATTAGTTTTTACAAAAGTAATTAGGTCGTCTTACAACCCAGGTAGGCTATTGCGACATTTTAAGAGTTATTTGCGACAAGTAGTGTGGTCGTTTTTTTGCTTGCCGCTAACATTATATTTCCGCTACTATACGCTACTTTTAGATGGAAACAATATTTGCAAGCTGTTATATTTGAGCTATTTAGTCAAAAAAACGTGGTTATCACAAAGTATCGCAAATACAACTTAGTTAAGTTTTAATCATCCAATGGGCTAATTATTTTTTGTAAGTCTTTATTACTTGTATGTAAATATAAGCCTCCACTTCCCGGATTATTAACCTAACACGTTGCCAAAATTGGTCTGGATCGAAGGGGAATAACATCGGGGGCATAGCATTTCATTACGCACACTTTCACTCATACACATTGCTTTCAAAATTATTGGGGTTACTTATCTATTCGAAAATAAATAAAAGTTCAAAAAAATCTCTACCCCATCAAATTCTAAATAGGTTGACCAGCTTCCCGACTTCGGAGGGAAAGCACAAAAAAGCAGGTTGTGATACAACCTGACATCTTGCTCACCGCAAAGCAGGTGAGCGAAAAGATCGGTTGTGATACAATCGAACATCTGGCGGGTTCCGGCGAAACTGGGAAACTACCTATTTCTAACCACGATTCTATAAAGTCGAAGAAGCTAAACTCCAATACTTATTTCATTTCTATCACTGCAGGAGGTATCCACCCGCCGTTCAATATTCTCTCATCGGGCCAATAACTTCTTATATATAATGAGAATTGATCTTTGGGAGCAGGAAGCCAATTACTAATTTTACTTTGTTCAGGAGCAACACGCTGCACATATAACGTTAAAGATCCATCGGCGTTTAATTGCAAATCTTTATTTTTTGTACCAAGAGAATAGCGATGCAGCTCATTAGGAGCAAAAAAGTGGTGTTGGTCATATAATGTCAATGACCAGAAGCCTTTAACAGGAGGTAATTCACCTTTTGCAAAGGTTAGCGTGTATTTATTATTACCGTTCAACCTTATACCGTCAGCATCAAGATCCTGATAAAAATACTTTGTTTCATTTGGCTTGTTCACAAAAATATTGGCTTTGGCGCAGGCAGTTCGTGTCAGATAATCCGTTCCAAATTGAGCGCCATTACTTTGGGTGGTCCAATTATACTTAAGGGGATAGCCAACATTCACAAATTGAAAAATAGGATTTATCAGTTTCTCATTTGCTTCTATAACAGCCTGTGTAGCCACTTGTTTCAATCTTGGATTTTTAGCCAGTCCTTCCAGCAAAAAATTAATTTGCGCATATAATGCTTCCTCACCCGGTAGTGGTGGAACTTCTTTCATTATCAGCGGTAGCTGATCAAAGAAAATTGTAGGATCGACCCATTGCGTTTCTCCTTCATTATTTCTTTTCTCTTCGGGTGTTTTGGGTATTTGAGTCCAGTCCGTTATCTTCATTTTCCCGTCGTACTCACTCAACGGATACATTGTTATTTGATTAATGATTGGTTGTGCTGCCTTTTTATCGGCAGGATCATCATTCAAAAATACACGTGGAATAGCGGCACCACAGCGTGTTGAACACTTAAATACTCCGGCAATTCCGTCAGGTACTTTCCCCTTCCAGTCGGAACCAGCCAACAAATAAAACCCGGGTTTAGTTCCGTACATCTTACCAATATTTGCAAATCCATCAGTGCGTTGGTCGCATACCTGATAAACCCAAAAACGATCGCCAAAATCGGGCACTTGTATCACAACAGCGTCTTTTTCAAAATCAAGAGGACCAAATCCGTATGCAACATCCTGATTAGGGCAAGCAACTTCCCGTTCCTGAGGTTGAATGTAATCTGTTAGCATACATAAACGATTCGGAGGAGAGATAGGCACAATTCCACCCTTGTAAAAAGCCTGAGGAACTTTTTCAAATGTCACCTTACGGGTGTGGAGATTTACCATTGGCCATGCCCATAAATAAGCAAAGTTAGAAATCAATTTTACATACTCCTCAGTCAACGTTGTATTCTGGACTGGCCCCGATGGGAACTTACCATTAAAAGACGTATCAGTGGCAGCTACGACGCCAATGGAATCATTAACCGTGTTTCTACTATGCTGATTATTGCATGCCAATAAACTTGCAACAATTAAACCAACGATTAGGAGCTTTTGCATAAACCTTTATTTACATTAGAACAATAGATAGATACCTGATTGATCTATTACTTATATCAATCAGTCGAAGAGTTTGAGGAGAGCTAATCTGGTATTTGTTTATGCAAGGAGAAGGAGGAAATTACTCTTGTTCGGTACTATAACCAATTACTCCAGAGAATTGTTCACTTAAAACTCAATGGATTCTCAGTCAGTAATACGCTGTTACTTGCTCAAAGCAATCGTATTAATGTTCTACAATCAATAAAATTCAGTAAATTCATAAGGATAGTTAAGCTCTTTGTAAAGCCTCGTAAAGGCTACCACCCTACTCAATCATTATAGAGTAAATTATAGAGCAAAAAAGAAAAGCCCGCGACTATGTAATCTTCAAGTGAACCTTATGGTACAGAAATCGAACTTCCTTTTGCTAAATCTAATGCAAATAGGTAACTTAAACTGATTAAAACCTATTGTCACATAAAAATGGTTTTAATCACCCCAGGGCGCTATTACCACACAATTAAAAAAATGCAATTAGGATTATTTAAATTTTTATTTAACAATGAATAGCATTCGCACCACTTTTCTGGATCAAATAGACAATGAAATTATCGGGAAAAAAGAAGCTTTGGATTTATTTATAAATTTGAATACTAATGATTTAACGTATTCCAACACTGGCTATTTTCAATTGGAAATTTCTGATGAAAGCAATATCATACTACACTTCTCCATTCTTAATAAAGAAAACATATCATTCAGATACGACAAAAATATACCCAATAGCAGAGATGGTGATTCCTGGTATACCTCAAACGAAAACGAGGATTTTAAAATGATGGATGCAGGTGATGAAAATTATGTTCCGGAAAACTCTTTTTTACCTTTACACCTTTCTTTAGAACTCATAACTGCTTTTTTTAATAATCCAGGGGAGAGGCCCAATATCGTAAATTGGAGTGATGTAAATAATTTTGAGTAATGCCAGCAAGAAAAAAATCGCAATTTATAAAGATAGCTCTCTGTAAAATCTCTTAAGCGCTACCACCCCATTGAAGAGATGGAAAGGGAATTAATAGGTGAATAAAAAAGGGGGGCAAAAAAAAGCGTGATACATTCTTTCAAATTGTATCACGCTTTCGTGATCCCCTTGGGACTCGAACCCAAGACCCATACATTAAAAGTGTATTGCTCTACCAACTGAGCTAGGGAATCGTTTCATTTAATGGGAGTGCAAAAGTAGGAATTAATTCAATACTTCCAAATTTTTTTAAAAAAAAGTTATAACCCCAATGCATACACGCTATTCAATACAGTATCTTTATATTTATGACAACACCTAAAGAAATACCGGAACTATCCTTCGAAACCCAGCAGCAATGGGAGAAGTGGCTAAAAAGCAATCATACACAAACAGACGGCGTATGGCTGGTCATCTATAAAAAAAATTCCAAAATCCCTTCCATTAATTATGACCAGGCCCTGGAAGAAGCACTCTGTTATGGATGGATAGACGGTATAAAAAAGTCGAAAGACGAAGTATCCTTCCTCCAGAAATTTACACCCCGACGCGCCAAAAGCATCTGGTCAGAAAAAAACACCAAACATATAGAACGCCTCACCGCCGAAGGAAGAATGAAGCCCACAGGCATTGCCCAGGTAGAAGCAGCCAAAGCAGACGGGCGTTGGGAAAATGCATATGCTGCAGGCAGCAAGGCCACCATCCCGGAGGATTTCATGGCAGCGCTGAAAAAAAATAAAAAAGCGCAGGCATTCTTTGATACCCTGAATAAACAAAATTTATTCGCTATCTATTTCAGGTTACAAAATGCAAAAAAACCGGAAACAAGAGCCAAACGCATCACTACTTTTATTGAAATGCTGGCAAAGCAGGAAAAATTTTATTAACCAGGCCGTTGAAATAAAACGACCTGGTCGATAGTAGTTATATCATCCCATTCGCATGAGGAAGAACAGCAGGAATAACCTGCGTCACCCGCCAATGTTCTGTCAGCAGATTATTTTCCAGTCTGCAGATATCATAAAAAACAGCCGACACCTCTCCCCGCTTTCCGGTCCACTGCACCAACACAAAATCACCTTCTCCTATAATACGATGAACCATTACCGGCCCCTGCTCCGCTAACTGCTTGTCCAGCCGGAATTGTAAAGGATCATGCGTAATGTAGTCCGGCGCCAGAAAAACGGCATGGGGGTGGCGAAAAAAATCCGCTACCAGTGTCTTATTCTCCCCAGTCTTCCCAATATCCCTGATGGTAGTGGTACCCCCTGTCATCGTCACATCGCCGGGAGCATATATGGGTTGCTCCTGCGTAGCATCCCAGTGTTCAGCCAGCTTCCCCTCTTCGAGGCGGTAAAGGTCCACAATGGCCATTTTCTTGCCCATAAACGCCACATCCATATGCACCATTACGTAGTCACCATCAGCAATGGTACGCACCACCGGCGATTGGCTGTTGACCGGCGGAGGCGGCATTTTCTTCAGGTGCTGTAATGCCTCCAGCAGCCCTGCTTTACCGTCTTTTACCATGGGGCTGTGCTGAATATAGGAATCGTGCAGATACGTATCGATTACGTCCGGATTCCGTTCTCCGATAAGATGTTTGAATGCGGCCAATACAATGGCTTTATTATCTGTAGTTGTCATGCAAGTAAGTATTAAAAAGGCAAAAGCTTGCCCGTAGCGCTGTTGCGCCGGAAAAATTATTTGTATAGTCCGGGGAAATTAGTGAAAGGAAACCCTGTTCCCTTTCGGGGAAGGCGGATTTTTGACAATCCTGATATGATATGTGGAGATAATTATTATGCTGTAAACTTACCCTTTTATTTGGAATAAACACAGATTTGCCTTTCACAAAAAAGCGCGCCCGGATACCGGACGCGCTTCGATTGCTTTTATAAATGCTGGAACTCAGCCCATGGCATTACTGTAAACGCCATCTGCCTCATTTTTTGCTTTGCGCATATATTTACGCATGGTACCTGCCGATTCCTTCATGGCATCTTTGGCATCTTCCAATAGATTTCCTCCCTGATGACGTTTTTTGAGATATAATATAACCAGGGATGCTGCTGTACCAACAGCGGCTGCTGCGAATAATATCTTTTTCATATTTCCCGTTTTAGTCCGGAATATAGAAAACCAATAGTCATGCCAACAGCGGCACACACAACCGTTAATAGATTTCCTTGCCAAACGGGGTAAAACTAAGGCTCATCAGCTTAAAATGCTGACGCGCAAAGGGTATCCCTATGATGGTGATCGCCAGTAATAAGCCAAATCCAAGATGTGCCAGCGCAATCCAGATGCCCCCGATAAATATCCAGATAATGTTAAAAATGGTAGACAAACACCCCGTTTGTCCAGGTACATCCCGCACCTGCCGCCCAAAAGGCATCAGGGTAAAGAAACCTATCTTAAAACACTGGAGTCCGAAGGGGATACCGATAATAGTCAGACAAAGCAATAGACCGCTGACCATATACTGCAGAAAGGTAACAAGGCCACCAAAGATGAGCCATAGGATGTTGCCGAGTAAGTTCATGCCCCAAATGTAAAACGGAAGAGGGATATTCAGGAAAATACTTGATAATTTTTTACAAAAAACAAGTGTTTTTATGACAGAATAGTACCTTAACCATGGGTATATCGCAATTTTCCGACTCCCTGAAATCATTCCCCTGCAGGAAGATGCCACCTTGATCGCTCACTGAATGGAGCAGCACTAACTGCACATGCCTACTAATTATTCCCGACGTCTGTTATAGTCGCCTATACAGAAGCGGAATTTCCGGTAAAAACTATCCCTACCAGCCGAACATTTAAGTAATAAAAGTGTTCTTTATAGTGGACAATGTAAACATCCCCTTTCCGAAACAGTAAATAGTATACCTGTAATTATCAATGTAGCCGTAAAAAGCCACCATGACTTAATAAGCAAATCGCACGCAATTATTCAGCTATAGCCGTAAATATTTATCAACCTTTAAAAAAAAATGTATGTGGAAATTTCTACATTCCTGCAAACGCAGGGCTATCTCGTTGTACCTTCTCCTCTGCTGCACGGCGGCATTTGCACAAAACATCAAAGTGACCGGTAAAGTCACCGCCGCCAACAAAGAAGCAATTCCAGGTGTGTCTGTGTTGCTGAAAGGCACCAAAACAGGCGCCATCACCGATGCTCAGGGCATTTATTCCATCAACGCACCCGGCAATGGCACCCTCGTATTTAATGCCGTTGGATTTGTCAAACAGGAAGTCCCCATCAATAATCAGACAGTCATCAACGTTGCGGTGGTAGAAGACAACAAACAACTCGGCGAAGTAGTGGTAACAGCACTGGGTATCACCAAAGCGAAAAAGAGCCTGGGATATGCCACTACGGAGATCAAAGGCGCCGACCTGGCAGTCACCAATGAAGTAAATCCCGTAAATGCCCTCCAGGGCAAAGTAGCAGGTGTTCAGATAGACCAGGGTGCCGGCGGCCTTTTTGGAAGCACCAAAATCGTGATACGTGGTAACTCCACCCTGAGAAATAATAACCAACCCATTTTTGTAATAGATGGGGTGATTATTGAAAACAATACATTCAATGGTACAGGACGCGACTTTGGTAACGACCTGAAAAACCTGAACATGGAAGACTTTGAAAGCGTTACCGTACTCAAAGGCTCTTCTGCCGCCGCCCTCTACGGCTCCCGCGCCATCAACGGTGTTATCCTGATCACTACCAAAAAAGGACATGAAAGAAAAGGTTTAGGCATTAACGTTAGTCAGACAGTGAACGTTTTTAAACCCTACTCCGGCCCCGATTTCCAGAATGAATACGGCGGAGGAACAGTAGGAGCATTCTACACTGATAGCCGTGACCAGAACTACAAACCCACCGAAAACTGGAGAACAAAAATGTTTCCAACAGATCCGGTTACCGGCAAACCTTATATCGATCGGCAGATAGGCAGGGAACTGGAAAACTGGGGCCCCCGCTTCGCCGGACAGGATGTGATCAACTATGATGGTACCCCCACCAAATACGTAGCCCAGCCCAACAACTTCATGGATGCCTTTCAAACCGGCCATGGCTCCGCTACCAACATATCCCTCGATGGCGGCAACGATCGCTCCACCTTCCGGGTATCTTATACCCGCGACCAGAGCGAAGGTATTGTCGCTAAAAACAGTCTGCTTAAAAATAGTATAGACTTACACGTTACTCATATCGTCAACAAATGGCTGAGTGCCGATGTCAGCGCCAACTACACCGATTTCTCCGGCAGAAATCCTCCCAGACTCGGAGGACTCGATGCTTTCGCCTCCTATAATTTTGGTAAACTATTCACCTGGCTGCTCCCCCGTAACTATGATACCAAATACTGGATGCAGAAAGATAAATATACCAGCGTCCTCGGCGGAACACCCAACCCGGCAGATCCCAATGAACCTAATAAAGCACCGGAATCACGCTTCTGGTTCAACCTCTTTGAAAATGAATATCTCCAGAACGAACAAACCATCCGCGGTCGCGTAGCCCTTACTGCTACTATTAATCCGTGGCTGAAAGTGGTGTTGGAAGGAAATGTCAATAACCTCTACACCAGGAATGAAGATAAAGAACTGGGACAGGATCCGAATTTCAACGGCGGCTTGTATGGCCTGGGACATACCAGCAAAGAAAGCTATTTCCTGAAATGGATGGCAATGGTCAACAAAAGTCTGACGAAAGACCTGGACATCAGCGGCTACATCGGCGGAGAAACCCAACGGTTTCAAACTACCTACAACTACAGTAAAACCGATGGAGGCCTGAGCTATCCAGGCAACTACTTCCTCGCCAACTCTGTTAATAAACCAATTGCACAAGGCGGTCTGAAAAGCAAAAAAGCTTTCAACTCCATTTATGCCAGCGCTGATCTGGCCTGGAAAAATCAATTATTCCTGCAGGGAACTTTCCGGGGCGACTGGTCGTCTGCACTGACTTATACAAATGGTACCGGTAACTTCTTTTATACCTATCCCGCAGTAAGTCTTTCCTGGCTCTTTTCAGAAACATTTAAACTACCGGCATGGATTACCTACGGTAAATTCAGAGGCAATATTGCATGGCTGGGTAATGATACAGACCCTTTCACCATCAACCCCGGATTCGCATTTAACGGCTACACAGAATCCCGTGGCGTAGACATTCCCATCTCAACCTACAGTCGCTATACCGATCCGCTCACCGGTAAAATTATAGCGCTGCAGCCTAATCTGAAACCAGAAAGAAAAATTGCCAAGGAGCTGGGCGTAGAAATGCGTTTCCTCAAAAACAGGATAGGATTTGATGTTTCTGTATACCAGGACAACACAAAAAAACAAATCCTGGACATTGGCACTCCTCCGGAATCTGGGCTGGAAGGTGTCATCATCAATGCCGGAAACATCCGGAACCGTGGCCTGGAAATTACGATCGATGGTACCCCTGTTAAAACAAAAAACTTTGAATGGAGCACCAATGTAAATTATTCTCTTAACAGGAACATGATCGTGGACCTTGCCCCCGGCAGATCCGAATATGACCTGAAAGCGAATATCGGAGAAATCAGTACCTGGGCAGTAGTAGGTAAATCCTATGGTACCTTGCGTACACTTATCCACTCCAAAGCCTATCAGGCTACTGATGCCAATGGAAAGCCAATAGCAGACCCCAACAACGGCAAACCAGAACTGGCCTGGCGTTCAGATGGTCGCACCGGGTTCCCTGTCCGCAGCAATACGTTGCAGGATGTAGGAGATATCAACGCCAAATTCCGTGCAGGATGGGGCAATACTTTCCGGTACAAAAATATTTCACTGAATRTATTACTGGATGGTAAATTTGGTGGAGACTTTGTACTCCTCACCTACCGCTATGGTACACATACCGGCGTATTCCCTAATACCCTCGCCGGCAGAGATGCAGAACACGGTGGCATTGGCTGGAAAAGTGGATACGATCAACAGGTGTATGATGACGGCGTGATACCCGATGGTGTATTTGCCAAAGGGCAAATGATTACCCAGCCTAATGGTACACAGGTAAATGTAGGCGGTATGACCTATCAGCAAGCTTATGATAAAGGCTACGTGGAACCGAGCCATGCGCCACAGTTCTACTATCGCTATGGCTCTTCTTCTACCGGCGTATCCGATTACTGGATTAAAAAGAACTCGTGGATCTCGTTGCGTCAGGTATCACTGGCCTACCAGTTCTCTCCGCAGCTCTGCAAAAAAATGATGCTCAATRATCTCAGTGTCGCTATAGTAGGACGCGATTTATTATACCTGTACAATTCACTGCCTTATAATTACAACCCGGCATCCAACAACTCCAACAATACAGCATTTTCCGGAGAAGAAGGATTTTTGCCCATGGTACGCTCCATTGCAGGCACGATCCGGGTAGGCTTCTAGGTAAAAAATTGTACTTACTAAAAACAACGACCATGAAAAATATAATAAACCGATCTATAAAATACTGCATACTATTGGCACTGCTGGGCAGCAGCTCCTGCTCCAAAAATTTCGGGGATATCAACACAGACCCCAGCCTTGTAGCCAAGCCGGATGTTAAATTCCTCCTTAGCTTTTCGCAGGACAAAATCATCACCTACCAGGGAACAGAATGGGTATACGAAAGCATGGAACAACTCATGCGCTTTACGCAGGCTGTCACCACCAGCCCGTATGAAATCACCGGTAATGTAAATACCCGCTATAATATTTACTACCTGCAGATTCTGCCCAATCTTTTTGAAATAAGAAAACAGGTCGACCTCATGCCTAATAAAGACCAGTACCAGAAAATAAAAATGGTCACCTACATTTTACAGGTGTTGCATGGTCTCAAGGTAACAGATATGAATGGCTCCATTCCATATACACAGGCTATCGAAGGCCGCTATGATGCCATGTACAGCCCCGTGTTTGATGAGCAGCCTGCCTTAATTAATAATTGGCTCGCCCAACTGAATGATGCCATCAGGGTATTATCAGATAACACGCTGCCTACCCAGGTCACTTACTCTCAATCAGATATTTTTTACCAGAGCGATTGGGTGAAGTGGGTGAAGCTAGCCAATACACTGAAGCTCAGAATAGCCGCCAGACTGGAAAATGCAGACAATGCAAAATGTAAAGCCATCTTCCAGGAAGTATTAAAAGATCCGACAGGCGCTATCAACGGAGACGATTCACAGGTCAAATATCTTAACAGTACCTATTCACCGTTTGGGAGTAGTACCGACGTTGATTATCGCAGTCGCCGCTATGCTACTACTTCCATTATGACGTTCCTTAAAAAAAGTAACGATCCGCGGTTACCGGTATACTTTGAAAAAAATGACCTGGTGGGTACGTATAAAGATAGTCTCGCTTTCTACCATGTCACCCTTCCTGCATTTATTAATCCAAACGATCCGCTGATCCAGTTCCAGGGAGGCCCGGCCGATTGGACCAYCAATCCCACCGTAGCCGCTTATATCGGCAACTCATTTAGTATTGGTCCTTCTACCAGGTACAACCTGATATCAGCGATCAATCGCAAATTCTTCTCTCCAAAACTTAATCAGTCAAAAGATAATTTCCTCGACGTTTCTGTAACGTATGCAGAAACCTGTTTTTATATCGCAGAATTTACACAAAAAGGATATGCAGGAGGTGTAGATACAAAAGGTACAGCGGAAGACTGGTACAAAAAAGGGATTACGTCTTCTATCCAGACCAATAATGCCATTGCCATTGCAGCAGGATCTGCTACCGCCTATACCGGCGATGGATCTACAGAAATCGGCAACTACCTGAATAATGCCAACGTAAAATTCAATGGCAGCAATAACCTGGAGCGCATCTACATACAGGAATACCTGAGTTTTTACCGGCAGCCCAATGAAGCGTATGTTTTTTGCAGACGCACAGGCTACCCTAAAAATGTATCTGCGTATTATGCCAGAGAAACCTTTAATGAATTAATACCTCGCCGGTTCTGGTTATTGGATCCGGGAGAAGTAAACCGCGCTAACTGGAATGCCGCCATGCAGCAACAGGGCTTTACGCCCAATGCACAGGACCTTCCCACACTTAGCACACAAAGAATCTGGTACGATAAATCGGCACCTGATTTTGGTAAAGGACAATAAAGGTAAAAGACAATAAAAGAGAAGAGGCCGTCCCATTCAATTATGGGACGGCCTCTTCTCTTTTTATATTTTCTCCAAATACACATATAAATACCCGCTCTATGCCCCTAAACAGGTATTTATACCTGTTTTCAGAAACACTCATTTACTCTCTTATTCAGGCCGGCAGATCGATGGACATTTGTGAACAAGGATGTGCAGCTGCCAGCACCGAAAAAAACAGGTCTACCTGACTTGACAATAAGCAGGGGGTGAAACCGAAAAACCATAACAGAGTAGGACCAAAAAATACACTTATGAATCTCGGATTAACAATGCGCTGGGGATATAGCGCGCTTCAATTCAATGGCTACACGTATGCTCATTTCCCATCCGACCTCCTTAACAACATGGGGTCGTTTACGTTCGAAGCAACGATCCTTTCAACGACAGCAACAGGGACCATCCTTTGCAATGCATCAATACACGACGGCACTTATTTCAAATTCTCTATTTCCGACGGGCATTTGTATTTCGGGGCGATAAATAATACCGGACAGTGGTTCCAGGTAACRTCTTCAACGCCGCTATCACTAAACGAATGGCATCAGGTGGCAGTTACTGTTGATACTGACAGGAAATTGATCACGCTGTACCAGGATGGAAACGAAGTAGGTAGTGCCGCCATACAGGGGATTCCTTTCCAGGCCATAAAGCTGTATACCTATATCGGTGTCGGAAAAAATGGAGCGCAAACCGGCTTCGTAGACTTCTTCCAGGGGCAAATGGCACGTGTAGCCATTTGGAAATCGGCCCGGGGCGCTTTTGAAATCGTGGAAGATTCAATTGCTGTCGTTCCACCTCCGGCAACAAGAACTGATCTCGTTTTATGGACAGACTTCACGGAAATGCCGACGGAAGACCGCTCCGGTAATGCTATTGAGATCACCTATAGTACGCCTCCACCCAGCTATCTTTATAATATCCCTTCGGTAGGGATAACACAAAATGGTGCTATTGATTGCGGTGTCTATCCGGAATATAATTTCGGCGGTCATCAGTCATACACCATTGAGGGCTGGTTTAACCCCTCCTCCACAGCGGATATAGCCGTAATGGTAGCCTTTGAAAATGGCGGGCAATGGCAATACTATATTCAGTATGATAAAGTCAACAGCCGCATCATTGCAAAACGGAATTCAGATGGACAAGCCATCTATTCCAAGGAACAGATCACGGAAGAACGTTTCTATCACTTTGCCGTTTCCTATAACGGAGATTCAAAAATGATGAGCCTCTACGTAAATGGGAACCTGCAAACAGCGGAATATTTTCCCAGCCCTGTAGCAAATGTTGATCAGGGACAACTGACAATAGGCGGAATCGGCTTTATCGGTTACTTTCAAAACGTCCGTTTATGGAAAGATTGCCTGGATCAGGCAGAACTCCGTCAATGGATACTAAATGATGTGATTACCGATCCAAGACTGGTAGCCAACTTCGACTTCACTACCACTCCACCGATGGATTCAATGGGTCATACTGTTCAACTACTGGGTGGTGCTGCCAACATGCTTGCAACAACTACCCTTGAACTGGCAGACAGAAAAGCCCAGCTAGGTGTTTCTATGCCTATCAATTCCAGCTATTTTAATAGCGTGGAGGAAGTCCCCCTTCCTCCTCCAGTCATAAAATCTGTTGATCAGCCTGAACTATCCTCCGCTGTTCATAAGGAAAAAACATTTACAGACCTGGTTAATTTCTGGAAGGTGGATGAAGAAAAACAAGATGCTTTCCGGGAAGTATTTGAAAAAGCATATGCACAGGCAGAAGAAACGTTATCAGAGAATGAAAATCTCCTGAAAGTTTATACAAGAACAGATGAAAATGGAAGAACAAAGATCATATACCACGGCCTTCGCGGAGACGCACTTATTTATGACCGTCCAATAGGAGAAGTAACTGACTGCACTATCTGGTGGATAACTTTTATCTTCACCATCTCTGTTAAATTTCTGGGCATATTCCTCCCGCTTCCGATTTTCTCTCCTTTCAACCAGATTCCCGGTAAAGTTTACAATATTGTTGTCAAGAATGCAAAGCTGTTGGCAAAAATCACCGCTTTAATCGGCACTACGATCGGCGTTGCTTCCGGGCTCGATATTATAACAGAAATGCATCGTGAAAAGGTTTTATGGCCCATTTTAAAATTCGTTATAGTCTCGGCAGGTTGGTTTGGCCTGACTGCTATCATTGCAAGAGCCTTTACGATGGCTACCGGCGCAGTAGCAGCAGAAATACTGGCGAAGTTTATTATATGGGCTGCGCAACTGACGAAGCTTTCACTGGAATATAACGGAAACTGCGGAAAGTTGGTGGAGAAAGCTGCTGTTTAATAAAAAACATTAGCAGTTGCTGATAACTTTTATTTAAGCAAGGACAGAGTTAAAACAAAAAGAGAAGCTGTCTCATTTAGTTATGAGGCAGCTTCTTTAATAGTTGAAATTTTAACGACTAATCCGGCAACACCACCGGAATCACATCTTTCCCATTCCAATTTCTTTCAGTCACTACTTTTCCTTTATTCATGACCGTTACCTTCCATTGCTTACCCGAACGCTTTACCACAATATCCATATCCCCATCAAATGCCCGGATATGCCGCAACGCCATATTATTCCAGGCGGCAGGCAAACGCGGACACATATCAAACTCACGTAATCCCGTGGGCACAATGCCAAAAAGCCCTTCCGTAATCACACGACAATACAACGCACTTTCTGCGGAAAGATGCCGCTGATCACCCTCCGGCCAGGCCTCTACCGGGTAAGGGACATGCTCTCCCAGTAAACGCTGCCGCGTATAATAAGCCAGGTATTTCAGGGTAGTATCCGTAGCTCCCGCAAAGAAAAGCCCGCGGAAAGCATATAAAGTAGACCGATCCCAGAAAGTATGATCTCCTGCTGCGGTGAGGATGCCATTGCTGGTCCACAGGTATGGCGACAGCAACGCTCTCATGGTCGCATCACGGCGTTCATTGATGCCCATTACCAGGGGCAAACAGATCCACGAACGTAACACCGTATTTTCTTCGTAATAACGATAGGTATCAAAACCCTGCACGGTATGTCCGAAGAAATGTTCTATATCACTACCCAGTTTTTTTGCACGTTGATGATACAATGCCGCGGTGTCCTTATCGCCGAGTGCAGTAGCCAGATAGGCCGCACTCTCGTAGGCGCCGTAGGCCAGGGCGTTGGTAGATAAGTTAGCCTTACCCGCCGGAAACCGGCCCTCCAGCTCATCGGCATCGGAAGTAATAATACCATCCGGTCTTTTGTGCAGCTCCAGGTATTGCAGGCACCAGTTGATCAACGGATACAACTGCTTTGCAATCGTCTTATCACCAGAAGCCAGCGCAAAACGTGCCGCCCCATAAGCAATCATGGCCTGATCGCCGCGGTCGTGGGCACCGTTCCAGTACCCATCTCCCTCAGCAATCACAGAACTGGGAATAGGCTGATACGCTGCATTCATATAGCGGGCAAATAAACGGAAACTATTCACCGCCGATTCATTACCATTGGCATTACCCAGGAAAGGGAAAAACGGGTTGGCATATTCTGCCTGATCGTTTGCCCAGATGGCGGCATAATAGGCGCCGCCTCCAGGACCATGCATCAAACCGGCTTTAGTATCATAAATACTTTCTGTAGCCCGGATCTTGGCAAAATCAAAACCCCGGTTAATGGTATCATTAGGCGTTTCCAGTACAAGGTCCTGCATCAGCTCCTGCACAAAAGCAGTTCTGCGCAACAGCTCATAAGCCGGCGAAAAATAATAGGCAGGCGTACTGATTTTACGGGCGCTATAAATAACCGCGATCGAATGCTTTTCTCCCGGTGCCAGCTCAAAACTGCCATAGCCGGTTACTTCCGACCGGATCACATATTCGCCGTATACACCTTTATCTGCCGCAGTATGCTGTTCACTCACCAGGCTATCGATTTGTATACGACAGGCACGGGCACCATTATTTACCAGCTCCCGTGATTGAATAAACCCTGCTTTATCTACCGACGGAAATAATACATCCGTCACCGTTAGATCTGTGTTGGTTCGGGAATGTACACTCAGAAATCCTTTTAAATAAAAATCTTCCGGTAATACTTTCAACGGTACGCCGTTTGCCGTAATAGCCGGTAGTTCTGTACCATCGAAATTCGTTTTCAGACTGGCATGTGTGTTATTGGGAATGGTGCGCAGCATAGGAAACACCAGCTGCTTCTTTAACAGCAGCTCCTGCTGATCATTTGTACCATAGGTAATAATAGCAGAAAGCTGTTTGCCACTCATTTCAATATGATCCGTATGCGCAGGAGCACCGGCTACGGTCCAGCGGATGCCTCCGTCTGTTGCCAGTGTCCAGCGGGGCAACTGCGCATGGACAGATCCCGTAATAGATAACCAGCATGCCACTGCCAGCAAAAATCTGATGGTATTCATGTCTAAAACTGTTTTAAAGAAGAGGGCAAACAATGGACGAATGTACTTAATAACCCGGATTCTGCGTCAACTCATTATTCTTATTCATCTCTTCTTTAGGTATAGGGAATAGGTAGTTATTCACGTTAAATTTCCGATCCTGCAAAGTAAGATAGGTATACTTAAAAGTACCATCTGCTTTCTTTTCAATACTCACTCTTTTCAATGGTAAATTATCTGTTGCTTCTGCAATCTTCCAGCGGCGCACATCAAAAAAGCGATGCCCTTCAAAACACAGCTCTATGGCCCTTTCATGATAGATCCTATCCCTCAGCTCCTCACCGGTAGCCGTAACATCCGGTAACTGCACACTGGCGCGGGAACGTACCAGGTTCAGGTACTTGCGGGCCGTTACTTCATCGTGCTGTTCAAAAGCAGCTTCTGCGTAGTTAAGATAAATTTCACCCAGTCGGAAAGCAATCCAGTTCTGCGCACTGCCACCAAATATGTTGGTGTTGGTTTCATCTGCATACTTACGCCAGTTATAGCCGGTGAAGCTGGCATTCCAGCTGTCTACGCTGCTCTGCGGACTATCCATCCCCCCAATAAAGTACTCTACATTACGACCTTTGAATGGTGCACCATTAAATAAAATGTTGGCATAAAAACGTGGATCACGGTTATCATACGGGTGAGCCGCATCATATCCGGATGCAGGATCAGTAATCATTTTACCGCTCTTCATTTCAAAAGCATCTACTATATTCTGGGAAGGCACATAAGCGGAATAGCCATGTGATCCGTTAGGATAAATATAAACATCTATCGAGTTATCTGCATAGGTAGCGTTCATACCGAAAGAAAAAATCGCTTCCGGCGTTTTCTTATCCAGGAAGATCTGCTTGTAATCCGCCCGCTGATCCAGCCGGTAGTATCCCTGATCTGCCAGGTCTATGACTGCTTTGGCCGCATCTCCAGCCAGTTTCCACTTGTTGGGATCAACAGGGTTACTATTATGCAGTTTACTGGCAGCATACAACAATGCCCTCGATTTAAAGGCCAGCACCGCCCCTTTGGTAACGCGCCCGGTATTAGCACTGCTATAAGTAAATGGTAATCCTGGTAAAGCCTCATCCAGCTCTTTTATAACAAAAGCCATCACCTCATCATAGGTATTTCTTTTTACGGTGAAATTCTTGTCGGCAATAGTATAGGATTTGGTAATCAATGGAACCCCACCATAGCGGGATAACAGGTCAAAGTAACACCAGGCCCTGATAAACTTCATCTCACCGATTAAACGACTTCTAAGGGTTTCATCTCCCTTTACCCCTGCTATTCTTTCAAAAAAGATATTACAGCTGCGGATATATGCATAATCATCGGTCCAGTTATCAAGACCGGTATAATCCGGTGTAATCTGTCCCAGGTTAAAGCGAAACTCCCCTTCGTAGTTCCAGTGATCATATCCTTCATCAGAGGCGCCGGAAAGCCCCGTAGTACTGGCTTTGCTGGAGGCATCAATAAAATGCGGCAGTATCCAGTATCTCGAATTTACATATGCTTCCACCAACCGCAGATCAGACCACATCACCTCGTCTGAATAGCTCATTGGAGGCTGTTTATCCAGTAAGTCTTTATTACAGGCAGATAGTCCCATACACACACAAAAGCCGCCTACAAAAAGTTTATATATCGTTTTGTTCATGATTGCTGATTAATTAATGATTACAAAGAAATATTCACACCCATGTTAAAGATCCTCGTTTGAGGATAGTAGTTACCCGTTACCGCATTCAGCTCCGGATCATACTTCTTCACGTGGCTGAACACCGCCAGGTTGAAGCCATTTGCATATACTCTCAGGTATTGCAGGTTTAAACGGGAGAGAAATGTAGCAGGGAAAGTGTAAGATAATTCCACGGTTTTAAGACGCAGGAAAGAAGCATTCCTCAGCCAGAAATCAGACTGACGGTTGGTGATATCATTGTCGCGGTCAAAAGATGCGGGCATACTGCCATTAGGGTTGGCGGCTGTCCAGCGATCTTCGTACATCCATAACGGTGGTGTTAACGCACCGCCATTCTGGGAAGGCAGGATCAGCATTTTAGCGCCGCCCTGCCCCTGCAACAGAATGTTTAAACCAATACCTTTATAATTAGCACCCAAAGTAATACCGTAAATGCTGGTAGGGTTGGCACTTTCGAATACCCTTACCTGGTCATCGGAGGTAATTTTTTTATCGTCATTCACATCAATATAGCGGACATCGCCGGGCTGCGTGCCTGCCGGATGTATAGAGCCATCAATTTCGGCCTGTGTATGGTAGATGCCCTGCGTTTTATATATTAACCAGGAATTCATCGGATGGCCCTGTATCCGCTGCCATGCCGGTGTACCTGCTGCTTCGTCATTGAATACAACTTTGTTTTGTGCATAGGTATAATTGACTCCAACATTATAGCTAAAGTCTTTATTCACCCGGAAGTGATGTGCTGCTTCCACTTCAAATCCATGCTTGTTAACAATCCCGATATTCTCCGGAGGTAAGCTGCCGGTGAGCCCTGTAGATGCCGGTATAGAAGCATTACGCGCTACCAGGATATTGGAACGGCGTGAAGTAAAATAGTCTACATTCAGTGTAAACATTCCTTTGAGGAAGGAAGATTCCAGACCGATGTTCTTCGTTTCTGCTACCTCCCAGGTAATATTTGGATTAGGAGAAATACCGGAAGAAAGACCAGGTACCCTTTGCGGATCATTGCCGAAATACACGCCATTATCTTTATTATATTGTAAGATGTATTGGTAAGGATCGATTTTATCATTCCCCATTTTACCCCAGGATGCTTTTATTTTCAACTGATCCAACAATGTGATGTTGTTCTTAAAAAACGGTTCCTCTGAAATACGCCATCCTACAGACACACCGGGAAACGTTCCCCATCTGCTGTTTTTAGGAAAGTTAAAAGAGCCATCATATCTCAATATCACTTCCGCCAGGTATTTATCTGCATAGCCATAGCTCACCCTTCCAAATACGTTCTGACGCGCTACCTGTCCTGCTGAACCACTGTTGTCTTTATCTTTATCGGCACCCAGGGAAATCTGATCTACCTGGTCGCTCAGGAAATTTCTCCGCATCGCGGTAATACCTTCGTTATATCCTTCGCTTTGTTCATAAGCCACAAATCCGCTGATGTCGTGCATATGGAATGTTCTTTCATAGGCCAGCTTGATGTTATACGTCTTGTTGCTATAATTTCTGAAACCTTCGTCGAGTTGCATTGGCTTCTGTTCATTCCTGATGTTGTTATAAACTTTGGCGGCGGGGTCATAACGGAATGCATCCCAGTTATTGAGGAAAGCTTTATCGTTATGAAACTGGAAATCATATGCTGCCAAACCACTCAGGGACAAGCCAGGTGTAATAGACGGCAGTTTGAGATCGAAAGAAAAGTTCGACTGCACGAAGTAATCCTTTACTTTATTGTAACCGGTAGCGCCGGAAGCCATCAGCACAGGGTTACGACCACCTGCCAGGCCAGGACCCGGTAATCCGTTCGGATAATAATCCGGCAATGTAGGATACGCAGATAATGTTTCTCCGAAAATAGATCCGCTGCTATAATTGGAGTAATGACGATCTTCCACACGACCCGATACATCTACTGCTACCCTCAGGTTTTTGGTGATGCTGGCGCCCACATTTGAGCGTAAATTATACTGGTGAAAGTTAGTGGCCGACTTACGATAAATTCCATCCTGGTAAAGGTATTCACCGGAAATAAAATAATCCACGCGATCACTGCCACCGTTTACCGACAGCGCATGACGATTTTGTGGAGAATAATTTTTGATCACAGAATGGTACCAGTCGGTGTTGGGATGCCCCAGCGGATCGCTGCCATCTGTATATTTTCGTATATCCTCGTCCGTGAAAAGCAGGGGCTTGTTGGAGCGGGCATATTTTTCATTCATGTAGGTAGCATACTGCCCTGCATTCAGCAGCTTGGTAATATAGGTAGGCTGCGACAGGCCATAGCTACCATTATAGGAGATAACAGGTTTGCCGGGCTTGCCTCTTTTGGTGGTAACGAGGATGACCCCATTCGCCGCCTGTGCGCCATAAATAGCTGCAGATGCATCTTTCAGCACCGTAATACTTTCTATGTCATCGGAGTTGAGGCGTTCGAAAGCACCGCGATTGGCCACTCCATCAATAACAATCAGCGGGCTGTTATCATTGAGGGTACCTTTACCGCGGATGAGAATACTGGAATAATCATTACCAGGTTCACCACTACGGTTATTGGCGATAACGCCGGTGATGCGGCCTGCGAGGGCGTTGGACAAGTTCGGTGCAGGACTTTGTTTCAGTTCTGTTCCTTTCACACTGGAAACAGAGCCGGTCACATTCACCTGTTTTTTAGTACCATAACCAATCACTACTACATTATTCAATGCAGAGATGCTGGCTTCGAGCACTACGTTAATCGCTGTTCTGCCACGGATGGCTTCTTCTTTTTTCTGATATCCTACAAAAGAAAACACCAGGATACCATTACCATCTTTCAGGCGAAGGCTATAGTGGCCGTTCGCATCGGTTTGCGTACCGTTGCCGGTATGTTGCAATCCTATGCTCACACCAACCAGGGGCTTACCATCGGCATCTCTTACCGTACCGGTAATTACGTGCTCCTGCACGATCGCTGTTTTAGCGGGTGCTTCAAATACCACTACTGTTTTGTTGGTGATACGGTAGCCCAGTGGCAGTCCGTTGAAGCTGGCATCGAGTATCTGCGCAATGCTAGCATCATGCATGGATACGCTGATGGCCGGCATCTTTTGTACATCTTCATCATTGTACAAAAACTGGTAATCACTTTTTTGTTGCAGAAAATTAAACAGGCTGGAAATCTTAGCGTCTTTCAGGGAGACCGATAATTTAATTTCCTGGGAATAGCTGGCGGCACGTAACTGCAGTATACATGCCAGTGTAAGGAATAAGGTAAGTCGCATTGTACGGGAGATAAGTACCAGCAATAGTTTGTCGTCCGGGAGGTACCCGGCGCTTGCTTTTTTTTTCATAACTTTGTTAAGCATAATAGTTAGACAATACCTGTCTGTGTCCTTTTCACAAATACAAACAGGTTGTTTGGCATTATTAGCCGGGGGTGTTTGCGCATTCCCGGTTTTTTTGATTCTGGTTACATGGAATTATACATACTTGGTTGATTAATTATTTATGGACGACCAGGCAAAACCCTTAACAGTTGTCCTTCCTGTGAGAAACGTACTTTACCCGTTGTCTCCAGGAATTGTAGTATTTCGCTTAATTGTTCACTTCTTATAATTCGACCGGTGAAATGGGCATTCAGATCCACCCCGGCTTCTTTCACTATAACAACATTATACCACCTGGATAATTCATCGAGGATACCCGACAGTGGTTCGCTACGGAATATAAACAGTCCTTTCTTCCAGGCGAGGACGGCATCCATATCAGCGGTTTGCAGGGTAAGACCAGTTCCTGCGAGTGCCTGCTGCCCGGGCTGTAATACCTTACTTTCGGGACTGTTGGCAGCACTCACTTTCACTGCGCCACTGACCAGCGTAGTACGTTCATAACGTTCACCCGTATACGCTTTTATATTAAAGGAGGTACCCAGTACCTGTATAGCTGTTTTGTTGGTATGTACTACAAATGGATGTGCCGCATCAGGGGCCACTTCAAAATACGCTTCCCCATTGAGTTCCACGTTGCGTTCCTTGCCGGTAAATACAGCAGGAAAGCGCAGGCTGGTGGCAGCGCCCACCCATACACGACTACCATCCGGAAGCACTACTTTATAGTCCATTCCTTTTGGTGTAACCAGTTGTTGCAGTGCTACAGCCCCACCTTCTGTCCGGTTGGTATTTACCGGATACAGCAGGCTGCCTTCATCGTTGCGGGCGATGGTACCATCCATGGCGCGGATCGTTTGTGCCCCTGTTTTATTCAATGGAATCGCTTCCTGGTTATCAATCAGGAGCTGCACGGTGTTAGGCGCTTGTTGTGGTAAACGGTTTCGTTGCTGCGCAACAGCCGGGGGATGAGTAGCTGCACGATGAAAATGGAAGAAATACCATCCGGTGGAAACTGCTGCCAGCAAAGGAAGGGCAATAGCGGCATATCGAAGCAGCGGCCGCAGTCGGGAGTGGCGTTCTGCTGACAGATGAGCCACTGCGAGGGAGGACACCTCAGCGTCCTCCTGCAGTTGCCTGGCGGTTTCGCCATCCGTGTGAATGCGTTGCATCAGCTGCGCAAATGCGTCGCTGTTATTCGGCTGATCCAGTTGAGCTACCCGTTCGCTCAGATGATCAGGATCTGTGAGCTGTTGCCACAGTGCTTCATGATCAGGATCTTCCTTTCTCCAGGCTTGTAGCTCCAGCATTTCTGCAGGGGTAATCTGCCCGGTGAGTTGCCGGGATATAAGTTGTGCGATTGCTAAATTTTTGCGGATACCTTCCATAACTGATGATACATAAACAACCAGTCAGAAAAAGTGGGTGAAAAGAAAAGCGATTTTTTTTAAAGTATTTTTCCGAAGAGGAGTAACAGCTGGCAGGGCTGACTTTTAAGAATGTCCCGCATCAGGCGCAGGGCGCGCTTCTTCTGTGTTTTTACTGTGTTCACAGATACGTGCAAACGTTCAGCGATTTCATGATTACGCAGTCCCTCAAAATAACTGAGGTGTATTACCTGCTGGCATCCGGGTGGCAGTTGCTGCAATGCCTGTTGTATTTCTCCCGCCACTTCCGCTTCTATAAGGCGGAGCAGGAGGTGTTTATCTTCCGGAGCGGGTGGTTGGGTGTTGTTATACCGGCGAACTACTTTTTCATGTTTATAAATGTTGAGGCATTTATTTTTTACGGTGAGATATAAAAATACTTTGATGGCAGACAGGTCACTGAAACTATCCATCCGCTGCCACAGGGCTACAAAGGCTTCCTGTACCAGGTCGGCGGCTTCGTCTCCAACAGGTAACATTCCTTTGGCAAATAATACTAACCTGTTATTAAACAGTTCAAATAACGTGGCGAATTGCTTTTCTTTTTCCTGTTCCGGTAGCTCAGCACGCAGTTTATCAGTCATGTGGCAGGGAAAGTTTCAATATACTTCCGCGGTGAAATTAGGAGATTGAAAAATAAAATCCTATCAGATATTAACCTGTTATAAAAGAATATTAACCATTAACTGCGCAAAATCCTTTAATTCCAGCTACCTTCACCGAACTACGGATAATTCTGTCCCTATAATCTCTCCTTCTTTTTGCAACAGTCCTTTGACACATTGATCAACAGCTTCATTGAAAGCAAAGTAGGTATCTCAGAAAATTTTTTAAGTATTCAGCTTGCTAACGACTTAAAGGAAAACCTGTTACATCTCTATTCTGAAAAAAGTATGCTGGCGGCAGGTACCGGCAATCAACAACTGGTAGCCCATGACAAAGCCGTTCGCGGTGATGTGATCTATTGGCTGGATAAACAGCATAACAATGCACATGAAAATGCATTCTTTGCGGTGATGGACGAGTTTATATTGTACCTGAACCGCTCCTGTTACACCGGCATCACCGGGTATGAATTTCATTATACGCTCTATGAAGCGGGCAGCTTTTATAAAAAGCACGTGGATCAGTTCCGCAATAATGATAGCCGGCAGTTTTCTATGATTATCTATCTGAATACCGACTGGATCCCCGATGATGGCGGACAGCTATCTATTTATCATACCGGTGGCGATGAGCAGCATATAAATCCCAGCAGTGGCAAAACTGTTTTCTTTAAAAGCAGTGAGCTGGAACATGAAGTATTGCTTACGAATAAGCCCAGGATGAGTATCACGGGCTGGTTGAAGCGGTAAAATATAAAGATCAGGTAAGGGTGTGATCGCTCTTAAAGCGATCACACCCTTCAAATTTATTTACTGTAGTTATAGGCCTGTACTACCATTTCAATTTCATCATCGGTATAGTCGTGACTATTAATGAACTCCACAATACCAGGTTTATCGGACAGAAATTCGACCGCTTCCACCTCCCCACACTTTGCTCTTCTCAAAATAAACCAGGTACAAACAGAGATCTCCGCTAATACGCAGTTCAGCAAAGCATTTGGAGAACTTTGCGTTTGTCATGCTAACTGGTAGTTTTACATTGGAAAGGGTATGAAAATCTGCTTTATCGCCGTCTTCATGAAATCCTATGCAACCGGAAACTGGTGGGCGACTCGAAAGTATATTTTATCAAACCACTTTTCTTTGTGGAATCAGGCAGGTAATAGTATCGGGTGCTGTAATAGCTTTCTCCTTTCAGACCGCCATCAAAAAATTTTTGTGCAGATAATGTACTGCTGTATAGTCCCGAAAAAAAGATCAGCGTACATAGTACTAAAAAACGAACACTCCTCATGGTATAGGTATCTGGGCGCGCAAGTTACCTTTTTTTACAACTGCTCCCGCTTTCCGCGTTGTCTTGCCATTATTGTTTTATAATATTCTTTCGTTTAAGTTATTATATTAAATAATTATGCAATAATTAAAAATTAAGGTCCATTAAAATTTATAAAATTCGTTCAGTTTGATATAATAATAAATCCAACTAATTATATATCAAATATTTACCATTAAATAAACACAAAACCATAAACACATTATAATAAAATATATGTACATTTAAAATCAACACTTCGCATGAAATAAGATCCTTTTTCCAAAAATTAACTGAATTAAATAAATTAATCTTCTACTTTTATACTTAAGTATACTGATCGATCAACCAAAAAAGTACTTAAGTACATTAATTCATCTCTAATTACTTATTTTATGAATTTGTCTACCAGCTTCATCATAGTACTATCTACTTTTTCTATTATTGCAAAAGCCGAAAACGATCCTCCTAAAAAGAAAAAAAGAGGAAGCTATCTTATTGAACTCCCCGCTTCTTTAAACACCAGCACCGATAGTGCTAAAACCATTTCTTTTTCTCAGGACGCTGCCGCATTTAAACCAACTATACAGGTAGGCGCTATTGTACACATGTTTGCCTCCGGAGAACAAAGTGGCTTTGGGGCGCCCTCCAATGATAAATCATCGAAAGACTGGAACAAAGGTTTCTCTGTTTACCGCGCCAGGGTATTGGTAGGCGGACAACTGACTAAGAAAGCCAGCTTCTTCATGGAAACAGAAATCCCTTCTCCCATCGGTATCCAGTCCAACGGCGAAAAAAATGTGAAGGTGTCGCCGATTATATTAGATGCTCAACTGGAATATACTTTCTCCAACGCATTTGAACTGGTAGCCGGTATGCAGCTTGTATCCAATAACCGTAACGGTTTACAGGGCGCCGCCGGATTAATGGCCAACGACTTCACCTATTTCCAGTATCCTTATAACCTGTTTGCCAACAGCCCCCTGCAGGGCAACTTTGGCCGCGACCTCGGTGTGAACGCCCGAGGCTTTCTCGCCAACGACAAACTGGAATATCGCCTCGGCGTATTTACCGGTCGAAATGTAGACGGCGGCGCTCCGCTACGCACCGTTGCACGTGTGGCCTATAATTTCCTGGATGCTGAAAAAGATTACTACTATGCCGGCACCAAACTGGGCAAAGGCAAAACCCTGGCATGGGCTGTGGGCGTAGATGCGCAGGCGAACTACCATAACTACAGCACAGATGCATTCTTCGATTACCCATTAGGTAACGCGGGATCCATCACTGTTAATGCGGCATTCCAGTATATGTCCGGTGGCACCGCCACCGACTCGAAATACTCTTTCGCCACCCTGATCCCTAAACAAACCGTTCAGTTCCTGGAACTGGGGTACTACTTTAAAAAATCCAAACTAYAACCCTGGATCAGGTACGAAAACCAGGACGTCAGCGCCGATGCGGCACAAGCAGGCACGGTGAAACTGAGTTCTTTCGACAAAAGCAAATCCAGCAGTGTCATGGGCGGCGGCCTTAACTACTTCTTTAACGGCACCGGCACCAACCTCCGGCTCTCGTATACTACCCGCACCTATAACGTAGCCACTGCTACCGCCGACGAATACACGAAAAAAACATACGGTCAGCTATGGCTGCAGGCACAGTTCTTTATTTTCTGATTACACACGCATTCATTCATCTTCTTCCTAAAATATTATTACGCATGAGACACACTTTCCTGAAACAACTTCCCCTGCTACTGCTGGGCGCTATGGCACTTTTTTCTTCCTGTAACAACGGTACCAAAAAAACAGGCAGCGATTCTACTGCCACCAAAGAAACCGTAAAAATAGGGGTACTCCACTCACTCAGCGGCACCATGGCTATCTCTGAAGTATCACTGAAAGATGCAGTACAAATGGCAGTAGATGAAATCAACGCCAAAGGCGGCGTACTCGGCAAACAAATAGAACCCGTAATCGTAGATCCGGCCTCCGACTGGGACCTGTTTGCTGAAAAAGCCAAAGAGCTGCTCATCGACAAAAAAGTATCGGCGGTATTTGGTTGCTGGACATCCGTTTCCCGCAAATCCGTACTCCCGGTATTTGAACAAAACAACGGTCTCCTCTTTTATCCCGTTCAATATGAAGGAGAAGAATGCTCCAACAGCGTGATATATACCGGCGCTACCCCCAACCAGCAACTGATTCCGGCGGCTGAATACCTGATGAGTGAAAAAGGTGGCGGCTATAAAAAATTCTACCTGCTGGGAACAGACTACGTTTTTCCCCGCACCGCCAACAAAATCCTGAAAGCATTTTTACTCTCCAAAGGCATTCCCAAAGAAAATATCATTGAAGAATATACGCCTTTCCATCACCAGGATTATCAGACCATCATCTCTAAAGTAAAACGCTTTGCTGCCGATGGAAAAGCCTGTATCCTCTCTACCATCAACGGCGACTCCAATGTGCCTTTCTATAAAGAATTTGCCAACCAGGGACTTTCTTCCGCTACCTGCCCTATCATGGCATTTTCTGTTGCGGAAGATGAACTCCGTTCTATGGACACTGAATTCCTGGTAGGTCACCTGGCTGCGTGGAACTACTTCCAGTCGAACGATCTTCCCGAAAACAAAAAATTCGTTGCCGACTTCAAAGCTTACTGCGCTAAAAAAGGATTACCCGGCGGCGACAAAAGAGTAACGGATGATCCTATCTGCTGGGCTTATACCGGTGTTTACCTCTGGGCTAAAGCAGCAGAAAAAGCAGGTTCGTTCGATGTTTCAAAAGTACGCAACGCCCTCTATGGACTGGACTTCCCATCTCCTGATGGCCTGGTGAAAATGGATCCAAGAAATCATCACCTGGCCAAACCGGTAGTGATCGGCGAAATCAAACCGGACGGACAATTTGATATTATCTGGAAATCAGCGGGACTCGTAGATCCACAACCATGGTCACCTTTAACATCTCCCGACAAAGATTGTGATTGGGTAAACCACAACGGTACTTACGCAAAAAAATAAGTTTTCAACACGGATAAAAGACAGGCTATTTCCAACTTCTCAATTATGACGCGATGAAAATTTCCTTAACACTACGATGGATACTGGCTGGCTGCATACTGCTGTTTCAACAAACAGTAGCCGCACAGGACAGCGCCTCCATTTATACCGCACAGCTGCTGCAACCGGCGAATGACTCCGTCCGCACGCATGCCATAGGCAGACTGGCAGCCCTGCGTATTCCGGCTACCTTTCCTTTACTCATGGCGATCAGTGACAAAAAGCTGTACCTGCTCGATCACAAGGCGGTAACGGTTGACAGTAAGCCCTCCGCAGAAGGAACATACCGGCTCTATTCTCTTTATCCCGATAATATACTTTTGAAAAACAGCAGCGGGCAACCGCTGCTGTTATCATTGTCTGCTTTACAAACGGTAGATATTTCCCGCGCCGACCGCCTGCAACTGGCCCCTATCACGCCGCTGCTCAATCTCTATAGCAGCGATGCACAAAAACGCCTGCTCGCCTACAGTCAGCTGAAAAACACCGGCGACAGCAGCGTGCAACTGATCCTCCAAAACGCGCTGGCAAAAGAAACCAACGCCGATGCACGCCGCACCGGTAAAGATGTATTATACGGCGCTAAATTATACAGCGCTACCAATGCCGTTATGGCTAAAGCATATATAGACAGCATCACGGATAACTGGAGCGACAACGCTCCACAGTTGCTGAGAACATATGCCAGCAGCGGATTTTTTAATAAAGAGATGGCTACCTACGCGGCGGAAAAAGCCGCGAGCCTCGAACAACGCTACGACCGCCTCCAACGGGTACAGAACTTTTTCAGTGGCTTAAGTCTGGGCAGTATTCTTATACTCATTGCCCTGGGGCTTTCTATTGTATACGGACTGGCAGGCATTATTAATATGGCGCATGGAGAATTTATGATGATAGGCGCTTATACCACTTATTGCACTCAATTATTTTTCACCAATGTACTGGGCATTCCGCAAACAGACCTTTTCTTCGTAGCGGCGCTACCCGTCTCTTTTGTAATAGCGGGTGCAATGGGCTTGTTGCTGGAAAGGCTCGTCATCCGGCACCTGTACGCCAAGCCGCTGGAAAGCCTGCTGGCTACCTGGGGAGTAAGTTTAATCCTCGTACAAACCGCCCGCATTTTATTTGGTGACCTCACCGCCGTTAAAACACCACAGCTGTTATCCGGCGGCTGGCAGGTATCACCGCATCTAACGTTACCGTATAATCGATTATTTATTATTGCGCTAACCCTGGTAATGGTATTGCTGACTTATTTTATGCTTTACCGGACCAGACTGGGTTTACAAATCAGGGCGGTTACGCAGAACCGGCAAATGAGTGCCTGTCTGGGTATTGAAACAAAACGTATCGCCGCTATCACCTTCTTTATTGGCTCGGGACTGGCCGGACTGGCTGGTTGTGCCATCACATTAATTGGTAATGTGGTTCCGGATATGGGGCAAACATATATCGTTGATTCCTTCCTGGTGGTGGTAACAGGAGGCGTAGGCAAGCTCGCAGGTACTATTGTTTCTGGTCTTGGCATTGGCTTCTTCACCAAAGTACTGGAATCCTTCTTCCAGGCGGTTTATGGCAAAGTGTTTATCCTCGTGTTTATCATGCTGTTTATGCAGTATAAACCCAAAGGCTTATTTCCTGACAAAGGCCGCATAGCGGAAGATTAAAAACCAGGCATATGAAAACGAAAAACAATCCACTGTATTATATATTATTCATCGCCATATTCGCGATCCTTTTGCCGGCAGGATATATGTCCGGTCTACTTTCAGTGAACACCATCTCTGTATGGGGGCGATACTTCTGTTTTGCTATTGCGGCGCTGGGTATAGACCTGATATGGGGCTATACCGGCATTTTGTCGATGTGCCAGGCCTTCTTCTTTTGCCTGGGCAGCTACGGCATTGCCATGCACCTGCTGCTGAAAAAAACAGTGGCCGCCGGCGGCGTACTCCCCGATTTTATGGCCTGGAATAAAATAGATACGTTACCGTTATTCTGGCAACCATTTCAATCTTTCGGATGGACCCTCGCAGGCTGCCTGCTGATACCCGCGCTGTTTGCCTTTGTTACCGGCTTTGTATTATTCAGAAGCAGGATTAAAGGCGTGTATATGGCTATTATTACGCAGGCACTGACATTAGCCATGTGGTTAATTTTCCTGAGAAATGAAACCAACCTGGGTGGCACCAATGGTTTGACCGATTTCAAAACCATGCTGGGCTATGATTTGTCTTCTTCTTCCGTAAAACTGGGGTTATATATGCTCTCCTTTACGACACTCTGCGCAGCTTACTTCGCCTGTTATAAAATTACCCATTCCAAATTCGGCAAAGTATTACAGGCTATCCGTGACAGTGAATCACGCATCAGCTATGCTGCCTATAAAGTAGTGGATTACAAACTGGCTGTTTTCGTAGTGGCGGCACTGTTAGCTGCCGTAGGCGGGATGCTTTATCTGCCACAAACAGGCATTATTACACCCGGCCGTATGGATGTAAAAGCATCTGTGGAAATGGTGATGTGGGTGGCATTGGGAGGCAGAGGCAACCTGAAAGGCGCGGTAATAGGTGCTTTGCTGGTTAACTTCCTGTACAGTGTTTGTACCAGTCTGTTCCCGGACTCCTGGTTGTTTATCCTCGGTTTCCTTTTCGTGATTACCGTATTATACTTCGATAAAGGATTCATGGGATTACTGGACAGCCTCAAACAACGGTTCACTTCTTTCAAAACATCTCAAACAACCCATTGATATGCTACTTACTGTCAACAACCTGTCGGTATCATTTGGGGGTGTACATGCACTGAACCTGGACCATTTCAGTCTGCGCGATAAAGAACTGCGGGTCATCATTGGTCCTAACGGAGCGGGCAAGTCCACCTTCCTGGATATCATCTGCGGAAAAACAAAAGCCGACAAAGGAGAAATATTTTTTAATGGCAAAGCTATTACCGGCAAAACGGAAGTAAAGATTGCCGAACTCGGCATCGGCAGGAAATTCCAGAAGCCCTCCGTATTTCCGGGGCTTACCGTATACGATAACCTGCTGCTGGCAGCCAAAATGAAGAAAGACATCTTCTCTTCTCTCTTCTTCAAACCTACGCCGGCCCTGGCAGAAAGGATACATACAGTGGCCACGAAATTATCACTCACCACCGTCATGTATAAGATGGCCGGGGACCTGTCGCACGGACAAAAGCAATGGCTGGAAATAGCCATTGTCGTATTACAGGATCCAACGCTGATGCTGATAGATGAACCCGCCGCGGGCATGTCCGACGAAGAAACCGAGAAAACAGGCGCCCTGCTGCTGGAGTTATCCAAAGCACACAGCATTATTGTGATAGAACATGATATGAAATTTGTAGAACAGATAGCCAACGAACTGGTGACCGTGCTGGTTCGTGGCAAACGCTTGATGGAAGGAACTTTCGCGGAAGTAAAAAATGATCAGCGGGTAATAGATTGCTATTTAGGTCGTACTAACGCTCAATTAGAAACATTATGATCCACACAATCCAGGCACCGGTATTAATCGTCAATCAACTTAGCGCAGCATATGGACAAAGCACCATCCTGCGCGGCACCACACTTGCTGTAAAAAAAGGCGCCGTTACCACCGTCATGGGACGCAATGGCGTAGGCAAAACCACCCTGCTCAAAACCATCATGGGCCTGTTGCCCGTACAGGATGGCAGTATCATTTTCAACAATGAAAATATAACGGCGCTGCCCCCGCATAAAAAAGCAAAAGCAGGCATCGCCTATGTACCACAGGGACGGGAAATTATCCCCAAGCTCACCGTATACGAAAACCTGCAACTAGGACTACAGGCACATCCCGACCGCAACGCCAAAGTTCCGGAGGAAGAAATTTTCAGTCTCTTTCCCATCCTGAAGGATTTCCGAAAACGTGCCGGTGGTAATCTCAGCGGTGGTCAGCAACAACAACTATCTATCGCCAGGGCCCTGGTGAGCCGCCCCTCTCTCCTGTTACTCGACGAACCTACAGAAGGTATACAACCGTCTATCGCGCAGGAAATAGGCAGCATATTGCAACAACTGGTGCAGCAAAAAGAACTTTCTGTATTATTGGTAGAGCAAAAAATTGATTTCGCCAACCAGGTAACAGACCACTATTATTTTATGGACAGAGGCAAAATGGTCATGGATGGCACCGCGGAAGAACTGAAGCACTCCGCACTGGAGAAACATATATCGGTATAGCTGTTAGCCTTTAGCTGTTAGCTATTAGGAAAATGCAGTGAAGATTAAGTATTATCGGTATAGCTGTTAGCCTTTAGCTGTTAGCTATTAGGAAAATGCAGCGAAGATTAAGTAATATCGGGGCAGCTACTAGCCTTTAGCCATTAGGAAAAATGCAGTGAAGATTAAGTATTATTGGATAATTCTAACCACTAACAGCTAACGGTTACTCGCTAAAGTCTAACAGCTAACCGCTAAAAGCTAAAAGCTATTTCGCTATGCATCCAGTATCCGAAGATCGCAGTGTATTTAAAATCTTCACCATCCTCTATGCGGTGGCGTTGACCACCATTGCCCTGCTAAGTATTTTTAGCCAGATAAAAATACAACAGGCGCTCAATCACCAGATGAATGATTCTCATGTCATCAACTTTGCTGCGCGGCTACGTACGTATAGCCAGACGTTGAGTAAACTGGCGCTGCTATTGGAGTCTGGCAGAGACATCGAAGATAACCGCAAAGAATTTATTAATACCCTCAAGCAATGGCAAAAATCACATGAAGGCCTGCAGGCTGGCAGCAACTTCCTGAACCTGCCGGCAAACGACCAGGATGAGCTGAAACAGATGTTTGAGATTATCCGCAATCCACACCAGGAAATATGGGATGCTGCCAGCAAAATGATCACCGTATTGTATAACGACAGCACCTTCACGCCAGCGCATATACGACCTTATGTACAAACCATCCTGGCATATGAAAAATCATACCTGCTGGGCATGGAGCTGATCGTATTCGACTATGACCGGTTTTCAAAAGAGCGGATACGCAACCTGAAAGAAATAGAATACATCGTACTGGGACTGGTACTCTTCACCCTGCTGCTGGAAGCCGCCGTCATCTTCTATCCGCTGTCTACCCGCATCCGAAAAATTATCCGGGGCCTGGTAGATGCCGAAGAAAGAGCCCGGAAATTAACGGAGCAGGTGCAACTGGCGAATCAGGAAAAACTATTGCGACAGGAAACGGAACAACGCATCCGCTCCTACTCCATCATCAACGGTCAGGAAAAAGAACGCAAAAGAATTGCTGCCGAAATACATGACGGTATCGGACAAATGCTGACCAGTCTGCGTATGAAACTCGAACAAATTGAAGACCGCAGCATACAACATGACCCGGAAATAGCGATGGTCAACTCCCTGATGTATAGTATTATTAACGAAACCAAACGGATCTGCTCTGATCTGTTGCCCAGTGTACTGGAAGATTTCGGCCTGAGGGCAGCCATTGAAGAACTGATTAAAATATGTCGGCAAACGGCTCCCGGTATAGACTTCCAACTAGAAGAAACTTTGTCGGCAGTTACTTTACCCAAAGAAGTAAAGACCGGCGTTTACCGTATCTTGCAGGAAGCATTGAACAATGCCATTAAACATGCAGACGCGGATACTATTGAAGTAGATATTGACGGCACCGCCAATTTCCTGCAATTAAGCATCCGTGATAATGGTAAAGGATTTCATTTCGACAGCCAGCAACTGTTTTCAACAGAGCTGGCAAAAAAAGTAAATGGCATCCGTAATATGAAAGAAAGGGCAGAGCTACTGGGAGGTACCCTCCAAATCAGCTCACAGCCCAGCACCGGAACAATTGTACAGTTAGTAATCACCTTTTAGCCATGAAAAAAATAGGCGTTTTTTTAGTAGATGATCATGAAATATTCCGCAATGGCCTTAAACAGCTGATCAATAGCGAAGCCGACATGGAAGTATGCGGAGAAGCCAGCAGCGGAGAAGATGCACTGCAACAATTGGCGGCCGCAGCTCCCGATGTGATCATCATGGATATTCGTATGCCCGGCATGAATGGCCTGGAAACCAGTACCCTCCTCCTGGAAAAAAATCCCCGTGGCCGCATTCTTTTCTTCAGCCTCTTTGATGAACCCGACTATGTAGCAGCTGCCCTCGAAATGGGTGCCAGCGGCTATATCCTGAAAGATACCAGCAACAAAATATTCCTTAGCGCCATCCGTACCATCCACCAGGGAAAATATTATTTTATTGGAGAAGTCAGCGACATCCTCGTAAAAAAATACCTCGACGCCAAACAATCAACACCCGGCAACAGCAGCACCCRGGAAATTTCCTTATCACGCCGCGAAGAACAGATTATACGAATGATCAGCAACGGCCGTAATAATAAAGACATCGCGGAGTCGCTGAATCTCAGTATCCGTACCATTGAAGCACACCGCATGAATATATTGCGTAAGTTCCAGGTGAATAGTATTGAAGAAGCGGTGGAGTATTGTAAAAGCGCGGGGATGTTGAAGGAAGAGTGAATCCCCATGCTTACCACTTCAATTTAGCAATTACTTTATTCGCCATCTCCTGCTTTCCAGGAAATAAAATAAGAATTTCAATATCAATCATTTAGAAAGAAATTCACTAGTCATTGCCCCTTTATTGCCCCTTTGCCGTCCCCTTTCTGCGCTTTAATAGCTATTTTATTGCCCCTTTATTGCCCCTTTAACTGCCCCTTTGCCCCTTTATTCTCCTCTTGCAAAATATAATGCGTTCCTTTTCCCGTTGAACCAACTTTTAGGATTAAATTCTTTTCCAATAACAACTGAAGATCATTTGAAGCTGTACGCTTTGAAATATTAAATAAATCCTGATACTGCTGATTAGTAATGCGCTCATTTGTTCTTATAAACTGTAATGCCTTCATTTGTCGATCTTCAAGTCCGTAGCTTTTCAATGGCTTTTCTTTCAAAAATATTATGCTAACACCACCCTGCTCTTCCTGAATCAATGGCTCTGGCAAACCAGCTTCGATACAATCATCAATAATTTTATTCGTTCCCCGGCCCCATGATTCTATATATCCTGCCTTAAAAAAAACGTTCGCGATGTTTTTATTACGCGGATAAGAAGAATGATCTTTTCTCAATTCTTCTACACTTAGCTCAGCTGGTAAAGTTCCTGGATTCCATAGATGCAAACGATCATCGTAAACACGGAGAAATGTATAGGTGCTTAAATAATCCTTGTGAATAATGGAATTTAATATTGCTTCCCGCAATGCCGTTTCAGGATACTCCAATGGTTCCATTCTTTCCAGACCATCATATGAAATAGGGCGTATCAGATATTTCATCTTTAAAGTCTCTATAACTTTATCCGCCATATCAAAAATATTTGTCTCTATGATATCATGAAACAGCAAATCATGACTGGATTTACCAAATCTACCAATTTTAAAACTCGCTGTTACTCCCACTCTCGCAGGATGTTTACCGAAAAGTAGAATGGAGCCGTTTGTTAACTCCCCATATTCAGTTAATAAATCCAGATTTTTCAACAATATCTCCAACTTCATTTTTGTAGTATTGGATGGGATCCGTTCTTTCCTGACAGCTTTAGTCAGAAATCTTGTGATTGTATCTTGATTAAGATCTTTCAAGGAAACTCCTGCCACCGGAATATCTTCCCATTTCTTGCCGATTTTCTTCAATAGTAAATTCTGCAATGCAATACCTTTTAATTCCTGCTTGGTGCTACCACTACGATAATGATAGATGCCGTGATAGGCAATGGGAACACTACTTACAGATACCAAAATTTCAATATAATACTTATCCACGCTTTTATGCAAATTAACATCTACCACCAATCCCAAATGATTAACTGCCTTATTGGGAATTTCGTCCATTAATTTCTTATAATCATCTATCCCTACGACTACTCCATTATCATCCACACCAATTAATATCTTACCTCCTTGTGCATTCGCGAAGCCACATATCCATTTAAGATGTTCATCTCTCCAGGATTGTTTGTACTCTATATTCTGTTGCTCATGCATAAATATTTATTTAATTAGAGAGAGAAATGATTCAATGCCTGAGTAGCTATAGATTTCCTGGCAGTACAAAAAAATAGATCCATTATAAACTATCCAGCGTAGTAAGTGAATCCACATCTGCCGAAGGCAACAAAACTAGGAGTATTAGCCAGATCATTCCACTAAGAAATGTAAAGAAAAAAGCATTAACACATGATTCTTCAGATATCACCAACCACAAAAAAGCCTTCAAATCTTACGATCTGAAGGCTGCTATATCTTTTCTCAACAACTAACGTTTCCACACATTATCCTTCTCATTGGCATCCATAAACAAATTTCCATCCAGCTTAATCGCCGAGATCTCTTTTCTATAAGACAAATTCAGCCGTACCTCTTTCTGATTTGCTTTCCAGATGCCTGGCGTCTGGTGTTCACTTTTGGTTGTACCATCTTTGAAGGTAATCACAACATCAAAAGGTATGGCGAAACCACCGGTATTGAGGATACGTAGTGAAGCTTTTTTGGCATTCAGTTTCACCTCTGCGAGCGTTAGGTCTATATAGTTGTTACTAAAGTACCAGTTATTCCAGAACCAGTTCAGGTTTTGTCCGGCGGCAGTATTGAAAGAATAAAAGTAATCCCAGGGAATAGGGTGTTTACCATGCCAGTTGTTCATATAGGCATGCAGACATTTTTTAAACAGCGCATCTCCCAGCATATCTTTCAATGCGAGGTAAGACAACGACGCTTTGCCATATGAGTTGCTGCTATATCCCATGCCGCTTACCTGGTTGGCCATGGAAATGATGGGTTGATCTTCCTCTGTGGAAGGATCATGTATATATCTATTCACCCTGAACTTACGGTAAAAATCATCTGCTGTTTCCTTCCCTTTTTCTGCTATACCGATCAGGTATTCGAGGGTGGTAGCCCAGCCTTCATCCATAAAGGAATAGCGGCTTTCGTTGATGCCCATATAAAAAGGAAAATAAGTATGTGCGATTTCATGGTCCTGTACCAGCTGGGCAAAACTAAGATCATCTCCTGCGGAGCCATCATTTACTACCATCGGATACTCCATGTCGGCAAAGCCCTGAACAGCCGTCATCGCGGGAAATGGATAAGATACGCCTGGCCATTGATGAGAGAACCAGTTTAATGCATTATGAGAAAAAGCGACGGAGTGATGAAAATCTGTGGACGTATCCTGGTAGGCAGCCTGTATACTGGCGCGGCGCATGGTACTGCTATCCACTACTACGCTGGCGGCATCCCATACATAGTGATCACTGGTGGCGTAGGTAACGTCTGCAATATGTGTGGCACTGAATTTCCAGGTGTTGCGCGGTTGCTGCGCGGTAACTTCTCCCTGCAGCATTTCCTGCAGGTTGGCAATGTGCGCTGTTGTGTCGGAGCTGTAAGAATGCTCCAGCCGTTTCGCAAATGCAGGACGTAATACTTCTGCTGCATTTTGCAGTGTACCTGTTCCCCATACCACAAAATTCTTAGGCACGGTCACGGCTACGTTATAGTCATTGAAGTCGCTGTAAAATTCTACGCGGTCGGTATGATCTATGCCATCCCAACCGTTATAGTCGTCATATACAGATACCCTTGGATAAGCATATGCCATAAAAGCGCTGGTACTATCGAGCATACCTTCCCTGCCACTCAACACCGACAAATCATAGTGCCAGTTGATGTGAAGATGTATGCTATCTTTCGATGGCAACGGTTTTGGAAATACCACCGGGGAAGTGGTGCCTACATCGTTGTTGACTTTTACGGGTATGCCATCAATCAACAGCTGATCTATGATCACACCATCTGTTAAAAAGTCTTTGCTCACATAACCCGAGCGCGGTGATTGAAATTTATGCAGATTGCAGATGATCCGCAACACCATTCCTTTCAATTCATTGGGGCTGTTATTCAGATAGGTGATCGTTTCCACACCAGTCACGGTCCTGTTTGGCGGGTTCACCGAAAGTTCAATATTATATATTCCTTTGTTCTGCCAGTAAAGTTTACCTGGCGCACCACTCTTGTCTCTCGTCTGGTTAACATATGCCTGTTTAATATTACGCGGCATATACAATTCCTGTGCTGTTGCCAGAGTGCTAACACCTAATAACAACAGCAGGCTATACATAGTTTTGTTCATATTCATTCGTCTGCAGATTTCAAGGGATAAAAATAGGAAAAGTCAATGGAAATGGGTGATAAGATACGGATCAGAAAAAATACGATTCTATTTTCTGTGCCAGCCGTGATAAAAATTCATTGGGAATATGATCGTGAGAAGCATTGAGCTTCCCATTTTCATCCGGCCGGAAAGTAACCTGGTGACTGTCTATTTCCACCATGTATGTTTTTTCGTTATCATTGCCTGGTAGTATATGATAGTCTTTGCCATCCAGATGAATAATTGCCTTTTCCATGGTAGTAACATTTTACATGAAGTTAACTAATTATAATTATGATATGTTTCCATCCCGGTAGCTTTTACACAAATGGTAAAAACGATCACTGGCTGTATCAAAAACGAACACATTATTAAAATATAAAAATTATAACTGTATTTATTATTAAGGATATTATATCCGGTATAATTTTCCCGATAAAGCAGTTCAAATATCATAGCAATGCAGCTGTTAAAGATCACGTTACGTAATCTGCTAAAAAATAAAGGGTATTCAGCGATCAATATTATCGGTTTGGCGATGGGCATGGCCGTTACGCTCCTGATTAGTTTATGGATATGGGATGAGCTTTCTTTTAATCACTCGCATAACCATCATCAGCGGATTGCACAGGTGATGGATGTACAAACCATCAACGGAGAAAACAATACCAGTGAGTCTGTAGCCATACCTTTGGCAGATGAGTTACGCAACAACTATGCAAATGACTTCAAACATGTAGCGATACTTTTTCCCAACTTCACCCATGCCGTTGCGGTAGGTGATAAAAAATTATCACAGTCGGGCGTATGGGCACAGCCCGATTTGCCGGAAATGCTCACCCTGAAAATGATCAGCGGTAAGAGATATGCATTGAAAGATCCTTCTTCTGCACTAATCACCCGTTCACTGGCAAAGGCTTTATTTGGAGATACCGACCCTACCGGTAAAGGCTTCCGGCTCGACAACCGCACCGACTTACAGGTAGGTGGCGTATTCGAAGACCTTCCGCAAAACACTACTTTTCACGGCACCCAACTGTTCCTTTCCTGGGATAAAGCCATCAGCACTTTGCCCTGG
The DNA here is from genome assembly GCF_056399985.1 of Chitinophaga sp. 01L420. Classification (NCBI taxonomy): domain Bacteria; kingdom Pseudomonadati; phylum Bacteroidota; class Chitinophagia; order Chitinophagales; family Chitinophagaceae; genus Chitinophaga; species Chitinophaga sp. 01L420. The sequence continues at coordinate 71,107 of NZ_JBFTSK010000009.1, read as the reverse complement.
CTGAAAGAAGCACAAAACCAGTGGGATAACCGTTACTGGAAATTATATGTAGAATTAAATGATCATGCCGACATTGATAAAGTCAATGCGCACATAAAAAATATCGCTCAAAAACATATTAAGGGAGGCACAGAAACATTATTGCTGCACCCTATGGATAAATGGCATTTGTACAGCGAGTTTAAAAATGGGCAGATTACCGGGGGCAGAATCAGACTGGTATGGCTTTTTGGCATCATTGGCGCATTGGTGTTACTGCTGGCCTGCATTAACTTTATGAACTTAGCCACTGCACGTAGTGCCAAACGTTCAAAAGAAGTAGGCATACGCAAGGCCGTTGGCTCTACCCGTACACAGCTGATCTGGCAGTTCCTCACCGAATCCCTGTTGTTATCATTTCTTTCTTTTATTGGCTGCGTAGGTATCGTGTATATCTTACTGCCACTGTTTAACAGGCTAACAGAAAAACAACTCAGCATCCCTTTTACACAGCCACTGTTATGGATAGCATTGATTGGATTCACGGCATTCACCGGCCTGATGGCAGGCAGCTATCCTGCTTTTTATCTGTCTTCTTTCCGACCCGTTAAAGTATTAAAAGGAAATGTAACAGCAGGGCGCTTTTCATTGCTCCCCCGCAACACCTTGATGGTAGTGCAATTCAGTGTATCTATTGCATTGATCATCGGTACCATTATTATTTATCAGCAGATACAATATGGCAAAAACAGGCCGGTAGGTTATAACCGGGAAGGGCTGATTATGGTAACGATGAGTACCGGTGAAATGTATGGTGCCCCTTATGATGCGTTGAGAAATGCATTGCTGGAAACCGGCGCCGTAGCAGACATGGCCAAATCAGATATTCCTTCTACCCAAAGCCCCGATTACAATACAGAAGTGAGCTGGAATGGTAAAACGGCCAATGCGAAAACGCCTGTTGGCCTGATAGGTGTAACACACGACTACGGCCACACCATCGGCTGGCAAATCAAGGACGGCCGCGACTATTCCAGGAGTTATGCCACAGATACGGGTACACTTATTTTAAATGAAACAGCAGTTAAACTCACCGGACTTCAACATCCGGTAGGAGCCACCATTTACGTAAATGGTCAGCCCCGTATCATTACCGGTGTGGTAAAAGATATGATCATGGAATCACCGTATGCCCCTGTTGCCCCCACTATTTTCAGTCTGCAATACGGTATGATGAACGCCATGACGGTGCGTATCAACCCAGCCATGCCCATGCGGGAGGCGCTGGCTAAAATAGCGCCGGTGTTTAAACGATTCAATCCCGGCGGTCCATTCGACTATACGTTTACAGACGATGCGTATGCACAGAAGTTTTCTGATGAAGAACGGGTAGCCAGACTGGCCACCGTGTTTGCGGTACTCGCTATCTTTATATCCTGCCTGGGCGTATTGGGACTGGCGTCTTTCATGGCAGAACAACGCACGAAAGAAATTGGTATCCGCAAGGTCATGGGTGCGTCTATCGCCAATGTATTAATGCTCCTGTCAAAAGATTTTGTAAAGCTGGTTATCATCTCCCTGATACTGGCCTCTCCTGTTACGTACTACTTTATGCAAAACTGGTTACAAAATTACACCTACCATATTACGGTGTCGATATGGCTTTTTGTAGCTGCGGGCATCAGTACCGTTCTTGTAACGTTGCTGACAGTTAGTTACCAGTCGGCCAAAGCAGCGCTTATGAACCCGGTAAAAAGCCTGAGAGCGGAATAAGCGACCTGTTTATTCTATATCAATTATTCAACGCTGCTACAGAACGGCAATATTTTCTCCGGTAGTCCTGCGGTGTTAAACCGGTAATGCGTTTAAATACCTGCCGGAAGGTTTTCAGGTCATTATAACCAGCGTTATACATCAGTGTACTGATGTTCTGCGTATTTTTTTCCAGTTCTTTTTTGGCAGATTCTATCTTCACCCGCTGCAGGTATTCCAGTGGTGTATTTTGCGTAGCTACTTTAAAACGCCGGATAAAATTCCGTTTACTCATATTCGCCTGTTCTGCTATCTGCTCTACAGAAATTTGCTGATCATAGTGTTGCTCTATAAACGCCTGCGCTTTCAAGATGTCTTCATCTTCATGCCGGCGTTGTCCCTGGAATACAGCGAAGTGTGCCTGATTCACCCGGTCCATATCAATAGAAAACATTTTGCTGGTCCAGATACTGGCTTCCCGGCCGCAAAACTTCTCTATCAGGTACAATACCAGGTTGAGGGAAATAAAAGCGCCTCCGCTGGTATAAATCCCTTCCTGGTCAGTCATAACGCTATCGGGTAAAATGGTGATATCCGGATACCTCCTGCGCATGTCTTCCAGTGCCATCCAGTGAGAGGTGCAGGACTTCCCCTGCAGCAATCCCGCTTCCGCCAGGAAATAGCTGCCAAAGCACAAGCTGGCCACCTCGGTGCCACAGGCATGCATAGTGCTCAGCCAGTTTATCATCGCCTTATTTTTGCGTAGTACTACCGTAGGATCGCCTTCAAAAGCAGGCGCCAGGATAAGATCCGTATGCTTTACTTCCTCAATGGTTTTATAACAAATAAACTGTGCAGGCGAATGCAGTTGTATATTTTTCATCTTCTCACTGACCAGCTCCAGGTTAAAAGCCGGTTCCCGCCCCATTTCTGCCATGTAACGGTTCACCCCTAACAACATATCCATTACACCGGACAAAGAAGATAAAATAGCGTCTTCGTAAATCAGCAAGGAAACTGTCTTCATGGTAATTTGTGTATGATGTACTACAAAAATAACCTTTTCCTGTGGCACAAATGCCCCCTAAATTCGGCGTGTTTGCACAGGTGATTTTTGGATTTAACAACTGAGATTTGTAAGACACAAAACGATAAAAATCATGAGTACAAACGTAACGACTGGTTTTAAACATAAAAGTGTTGAGCCCGGTCCCACTCCCAAAGTAGTATCTCACGAAGAATGGCAGGCTGCCAGAATAAAATTCCTGGAAAAAGAAAAACAATATACCCATCTCCGCGATGAGCTCACCCGGCAACGCATGGAACTCCCCTGGGAAAAAGTAGAAAAAGACTATGTCTTTGATGGTCCGGAAGGTAAAGTTAGTCTGTCCGACCTCTTTGACGGCCGAAGCCAGCTGATCATCCAGCATTTTATGTTTGGCCCCCATGAAACAATAGGTTGTGTAGGCTGCTCTTTTGCAGCAGATTCCATCAACGGTGTGCTGCCACACCTGGAACACCACGATGTTTCTATAGCAGTGATATCAAGAGCGCCTTTACCCGTGCTGGAAGCCTTTAAAAAACGTATGGGCTGGAATTTTAAATGGGTGTCTTCAGGCGGCAGTGATTTCAACTACGACTATCATGTATCCTTCCGGAAAGAAGACCTGGAAAAAGGAAAGGTATATTACAACTACGGTACCGTGGAAAACTTACCTACCCACCTGGAAGACCTGCAGGGTATCAGTTCTTTTTACAAAGACGAAGATGGCAATATCTACCATACTTATTCAACCTATGGCCGTGGCGGCGAATTACAGCTGGCTACTTACAACTACCTGGACATTGCACCACTGGGCCGTAATGAAAAAGGAGAAAACGGCGATCTGACAGCGTGGGTGCGCCATCACGACAAATACGATGAGAAAGGACATGTAGATAATACAGGCAGGTATCACGAAGACAAAACACCAGGTTCTTGTTGTAGCAGTGAAGAACATGCATCATGAAAACGAATTGTTCCTGCGGTGGCGCTACGGGCAGCGATCACCGCAAAACAACGGCTGCGCAGACCACAGGTCCGCTGACATTCCGGCAACGTATCGTTAAAACAGTGCGATGGTTACTACCGGGCATTACCCTCGCCCTGCTGCCGAAGTGCCCGATTTGTCTGGCTGCTTATGTGGCAATCGGTACTGGTGTCGGATTGTCTGTAACCGCTGCTACCTGGCTGCGGACAGGACTTGTGGTGTTGTGCATCGGGTCACTTGTGTACCTGGTATTGAACAAGGTACTGGTGGCATACAAACGGCCCAAACAAGGGCGATCATTGTCCTAATTCAATATTAAACAGCATCAGTTCATCCACCTCTCCTGGTGGTTGAATGGTGCCCTGTAATGTAAATCCAGAGCGCTTCAACAGGCGCACCGACCGGTGGTTATCCGGTTGTGTAATGGCAAACAAGCGGGGTAATTCCAACTGCTGCTTCGTATATGCCAGCGTAGCTGTAGCTGCTTCAAACGCATAACCCTGGCCTTCCGCCTCCGGCAAAAAAGCAAACCCCAGATCGGGTTGCTCCAGGTATCTTCTCTTAAACAGACCACAAATTCCAATAGGATTTCCTGTTTCTTTCAACACCACTACCCACGCACCATAGCCCTGCTCAGCATACAAACGTAACAGGTTATTCATAATGTACCGTTGCGCATCTGCCAGTGTTCTGATCTGCCGGTCGCCGATATACTGCAGCCAGGTAGGCGTATTCAGCAACTCCAGGACGAAGGCATCATCTGAGGCAGCAAAAGTGCGCAACTGTAACCGGGGCGTTTCAAATAAAACTTTCATGCAAACATTTTATTACGACTCCTTACAAAGTATAATTTTCCGGTGAAGTGAACAAATCATGCCTGATTACCCCGCTCAGAATTGAACGCCATTTGTGCAAAAACGGACATTTTCCTACCTTGATAAATTATAATGCATTGATTTTTAAACGCTCTATTTCTGGCATTACGTTAGCGATCCCCCTTAGTGGATTCATCATACTCTAAATTTAATATGCTTAAAAGCTACGTCCTTACTGCATTTCGTTTTCTTCAGAAAAACAGGTCTTTTAGCTTCATTAACATCTTCGGATTGGCTACCGGCACTGTATGTTGTTTATATATGCTACTGTATGTGCGGGAACAGTACAGCTATGATCAGCATTATAAACAGGCAGAAAACATTTACCGGGTTAATTCCTCCTTAAAAAGAGCGGGTGATGTGCACAACGCAGCCACCACTTCTCCTCCAATAGCACCGGCATTAAAGAACGACTTCAGCGAAATACAGCAGTATACCAGGATTTCCATTTCCATGTCGGACAACACACAGCTGCTGCATTACCAGGATAAAGCGATCTATGTGGCGCAGGGCGCCTACGTAGATTCTACCTTCTTCGATATCTTCACTTACCATTTTATCAACGGACAACCCTCCAGCGCTTTGTCCGGCCCCTATTCCGTAGTACTGTTACAGCCCATCGCGGAAAAACTATTTGGCAGTGCCGACCCTACCGGTAAAATTATCCGGATAGAAAATACCAGTGGCACACACGATTTTAAAGTAGATGGTGTAGTGGATGAAAGCCTGGGTAAATCGCATATCCACGCCAACCTGTTCTTTTCTATGAACAGCGGTGGTGTAGGTGATTTCATTCTTCAGAACGACTCCTGGGCCAGTAATAATTTTGTGTCGTCTTATGTAAAGCTGACACCGGAGAGCAATCCGGCCGCGCTGGAAAAAAAGTTGCCTGCTTTCCTGCAGCAGCATGGCGCACAACAATTAAAAAGTATAGGTATGGAAAAAGTGCTGCACCTGCAACCCATACAGGAAGTGCATACCAGCACTACGTATGACCTGGGCCTTGGCAAAACAGTAAGTACCCGTTTCCTGTACCTGTTGCTGTTGATCGCCGTGCTGATACAAGTGATTGCCTGCATCAATTTCATGAACCTATCTACGGCCCGTGCTTCTAAAAGAGCAAAAGAAGTAAGTATCCGTAAAGTCATGGGCGCCAAAAGAAATGACCTTATCAAACAGTTCCTGGGAGAATCCTTATTGCTATCGGCCATCGGTGTACTTATTGCGTTGCCCTTGCTGGCACTGGCACTCCCGTATCTGAATATGGTTACCCAGGCAGATGTGACCATGGACTTACTCACCGATTACCGCCTCTGGGTAATGATCGTTGCGCTGATTGTGGTGACAGGTCTTATCGCGGGCAGCTATCCTGCATTTTATCTTTCTGCTTTTAACAGTATTAATGTGATGAAAGGAAATTTCAGTAACCATATTTCTGCTGCAGGCATCCGGCGTTCGCTGGTGGTATTTCAGTTTGTATTGTCTATCGTACTCATCACCGGTATTATCACTATCTACAGCCAGTTAAACTATATTAAAAACAGGGACCTGGGTTTTGAAAAAGACCAACAGCTGGTGCTTAGCTTTCATACCCAGGATGCCAAAAGCAAGATGACCGGCCTGGCTACTGCATTGCGGCAGCTGCCGGAAATAAAAGCAGCGGGCAGGTCTAACAACTACCCCAGCCAGTTTGTGTTTAATGATGTACACATATACGCGGCTGGCGCCAACGTCAACGATGCCGTGGAAACGCAGTTCATGCTTACCGATGAGAATTTCTCTAAGTCCATGAGCATACCACTCGTTGCCGGCAGGGATTTCCGCTCATCAGACTCCGACCGCGTGCTGATCAATGAAACCATGGCGCGGCAGCTCGGACTAAAGCCGGAAACGGCAGCAGGGCAGCGCATCTTCTCTCAATCTGCAGAAGCAAGTGCCCCGGTCAGTTTTGAAATAGCAGGGGTGATGAAAGATTTTAACTATAATTCCCTGCACGATAATGTAAGACCGTTCATGCTGATGTATGATACGGATCCTGCAGACTTCTCCCATATTATCATCAACAGTAACAGCAAGAATTACAAAGCACTGCTGGGCAAAATATCGGCTACCTGGAAAAGCTTTCTGCCCAATGTACCTTTTGAGTATGTATTCCTGGATGAAGCGGTACAACAGCAGTACGAAACGGAAATAACCCTTTCCCGTATCATTAACTACTTCACCCTCATTGCGATATTGATTTCCTGCCTGGGTTTATTCGGGCTCGCTGCTTTCAGCGCAGAGCAAAGGAGAAAAGAGATTGGTATCCGCAAGGCATTGGGTGCCAGTGTAACCGGTATCGTTAGATTATTGTCCGGTGATTTCCTCAAACTGGTGTTGATTGCCTTACTCATTGCCACACCTATTGCCTGGTATGCCATGAACCAATGGTTGTCGGCATATGCCTATCGGATCACTATACAGTGGTGGATGTTTGCAGGAGCGGGATTCCTCGCCGCCTTCATCGCCCTTATTACGGTAAGCTTTCAGGCTATCCGGGCAGCCCTGGTGAATCCCGTAAAAAGCCTGCGTGCAGAATAGTTTCTGGCACTGCACCGAACAAAAGCATAAACGGCATGTTTAATGAAATATAGAAAGACCATCGGGGAACCAACCGATGGTCTTTTAAATTTCTGAACGTGATCTATACTCCAAAATATCCATATCGCCCCTTCCTGCTTATCCTGTTGTTGAGCTGTATTTATTTCCCATCCCGGGCTCAAACAGACACCACTCACACTACAGACACCACCCGCACGAAGGAACCTTCTAAATTTGATCGCTTCAACAAAAAGGCAGAAGCCCTTTTTAAGATCATCCCAGTGCCTCTCTACTCCTATACAACAGAAGCCGGGCATATTTTCGGGCTGGCAAAATATAACCTGTTACATTTTTCTAAAAAAGATACCATCTCAAAACCTTCCAGGTTATCGGAAGTCTTTACCCTATCCACCAATGGCCGCATCAATGCTTCTATTTCTACCGAAATGGTGCTGAAGGAAAACAAGTATGTGATCATGGCCTATATCAATTACAAAAAGCAACCGGAATTTATTTATGGTATTGGCAATGATATCTCTAAAAATATTTTCGAAGAAGTGCAGTACAGCCGTTTCCAGTTCTCTGCCACGGCGTTGCAGCAATGGTTCAAAAACTTTTATGCCGGGGCTGCTGTCACGGTATCGGATTACTTCAGCATACAACCGGATAGCAACAGCTTCCTGATCCGGGACAATGTACCTGGGCTGAAAGGTGGGCTGACAGTAGGTGTGGGTCTTTCTACGGCCTACGACAGCCGGGATAGCCGCTACAATCCTTCGAAAGGGGCGTATGCTATTGGCACGGTGCTGTTTCATCCGGCCTTCCTGGGCAGTGCCTACCAATTCACCCGACTCGATATAGATCTGCGTAAATATTTCAATCCCTGGCTGAAACATGTGATTGCCTTACAGGCTACCACTTCCTATACTGACGGGGATGTACCTTTTTATGAGCTGGCAGAAATGGGAGGCGACAACAAAATGCGGGGTTACTACATGGGCGCCTACCGGGATAATGTATTGGTAGATGCCCAGGTAGAATATCGCGCCCCTATCTGGAACATTTTTGGTGCCACTGCCTGGGCGGGTACCGGCCGCGTAGCCAACAGCTACAGCGACTTATCGCTCGACGGCTTCCACCTTTCCTACGGTCTCGGACTACGTATCCGTGTGGACAGTAAAAATAATACCAACCTGCGTTTCGATATGGGCTTCGGTCCTGAAGGCTGGCAGGGCTTCTATATTAATTTCGCCGAAGCATTCTAAAGCGCAGTATGATCAATCACCACTTTGCCAAAGTATTTGCCTTGCATATAATAAGTAAATGCTGCTGCTGCTTCGTTGAAATGGAAAACGCGATCTATCACCGGCTTTACCTTATTTACGGTGATGACTTTACTCATTTCTGTAAACTGCGCCTTACTGCCGATGGCCACGGGTCTTACGTTTACCATGCCGTACAGGATAAGGTTGATGTTAAATAACGTAGGTTCGTTGGCCACACTGCCAATCATAGCGACTTCTCCATTCATGGCTGTGGAGCGGATTGATTTTTCTGCGGTACCTGCGCCACCTACTTCTACCACATGATCTACGCCCTGACCACCCGTCAGCTCACGTACTACCAGGTGCCAGTCGGGTTGAGTCACATAATTAATGACTTCATCTGCACCAAGGGCTTTCAATTTTGCTGCTTTTTCTTCTCCGGAAGTAGTAGCGATAACGCGGGCACCTGCTACCTTAGCCAGTTGTAATGCAAATAATGATACGCCACCGGAACCCAGTGTCAACACTGTTTCACCAGCTACCAGTCCCCGACCGCCTGTAAGTGCATTCCAGGCAGTTAAGCCGGCACAGGGCAATGCTGCTGCTTCTATATAAGATAAGTGAGAAGGTATCTGCAATACGGCATTTTCAGGTAGCACCGCATATTGGGTTAACATGCCGTTCATCGATCCGCCCAGCTGTGCGGCATATTCCAAAGCAAAAGGGCCATCTACCCATTCAGGGAACACATGTCCCATAACGCGATCACCAATTTTTACCCGGGTAACAGCATCGCCAATCCCCACCACTTCACCGGCGCCATCGCATAGCGGGATCACATCCGGCCTTACAGGCAACGGATAAAATCCTTTCAGGATCATGATTTCGCGATAGTTGAGTGAGCTGGCTTTCACCTGGATCAGCACTTCGTTGGGCCCAGGAGTTGGTATCTGATATTCTTTCAGGGTAAGTCCGGATAATCCTGCACCTAAGTTTACATGGTAGCTTGTCATAAATACTTTTTTTATCGTATATCCATTACGGATATGAATACAAATGTCCGTTGGTATCTTTACTTTTACAATAACGAACAAAAATGTTCGGGTCTGGTGAAAACGTAAAAAGTGACCTATGAGAAAGGAACAATCTACCAATTTTGAAAACAGGCAGAAGATCATTGCCGCCTGCCCCATTTCTTATACACTGGCGCTCATTGAAGGGCGGTGGAAGCCGATGATATTGCACCAGCTGTTTTCCGGTGTTTGCCGGTACGGTGAAATCAAGAAAGCCATTCCTATTATTACAGAGCGGATGCTGACAGCGGAGTTAAAGGAGCTGGAGCTGCGGGAGCTGCTGCATCGCATCCCTTATGAGGAGGCAACGCTGAAAGTAGAATATCGTTTAACGGAACGTGGCGAATCTCTCCGGATGGTATTTCAACAGTTGTGGCAATGGGGTAAATCGGATAAAGCGGTACATGCAACGGCGCTTGTGAAGTAATCGTGTCACCGGCTTGATAGTTATTCGTCTTCCCCTGCTAACCTCTTCAACTGTTGCTGGTAGTCATATTGCAGGTCTTCGTGCTGCCCGGCAATCACCTTCCCGATTTTTTTCAGTTGTTGCTCATAGAGGTTATTTAATTGAACACTATAGGAAGATAACAGACCTGCCAGTTTCATTTTAGTACAGAAATAGATCAGGAGTTCTGCTTCGGCCTGTTTGGAGCCGGTATAGCGTATATGCTTATTCGTTATGCGTAGTATTTTTCTCAACCGCTTTTTGGCATGGTATAATTTATCGCCGGCCATTTCTGCAAACCCGTTATCTATCTCCGCTTTTACAGATTCCACATATCCTTGTTCGTTGTGTGCCTCAAACATCAGATAGGTAAGCAGCTCTTTATTATCGTTTTTATATTTGGCCAGTCGCAGGCACAGGGCCGCCAGTTCTGCCGGCGCCAGTGTATTCAGTTCTTTTTTTATTTCGCTGATAGTAGCAGCTTTCATAATTTATGGATCGGATGATTTCCGCGAAGTTACTATCTATTCTGCAGCATGCACTGTCTCTTTACGTTCCGTACCATCTTTACGTTCCAGCCAGGAATTGAAAATAGTATAGAAAACTGCCACAATAATGGCGCCTTTAAACATGCCCGTAAAGCCCCAGGCAGCCACGCCACCTATTACCCCTATAAACAGCACCAGGAAAGGCAGTTTACCACTTCTGGCTATCAGCACGGGTTTCAGAATAGCTTCTCCTATCAGGATGCCAGCGCCGTAAATGGCCAGGAAGATGGTCATACCAGGATGTCCCTGTGTGGCCATCCAGATGGTCAGCGGCACCCAAACTACGAGCGGTCCTATCTGTATCACCACCAGGAAAAATATCAGGGCTGCCAGTCCCAATGCGAATGGAATCCCCGCAATAGTGAGTCCTATCCAGGCTACCACGGCAGTTATAAATGCAGTCCCCATTACACCGATAGATACCCCTTTCACTGCCATAGTGGTGGCATTCAGCAGATCGGCGCCATCCTTACGGCCCAGCAGATGCTGTGCTGCCGCCCTGATAGGCCTGACTGCCTTTTCACCACCTACCAGGAAAAAGGCGGAGATGATGATGCCAATGATCAGTTGTACGGCTGTTCCTAAAATACCGGCCCCGCTGCTTACCACATGATTCAGCACCATCCTCACGGGCTGCTCATGTGTATTCAATGTTTCTTTGGGGCTTTCCTGCAAATGCTGCCAGAATGCATTGATTTCTGCTCCTACATAAGGTAAATTCACCACCCAGGCCGGTAATGGCGGCAATCCGTTCTCCCGTACATCCTTTATCCAATGCAGCGAATCCCGTATATGCGAGCTCATCTCCGCAATAATATAGGTAACCGGTAAAGCAATGATGGCCACCAGCACAATAGCATATATTGTAGCTGCCAGTTTCCTCCGTCCCCCAAACCAACGCACCATCTTCTCAAACAGTGGATGAAAAGAAACAGAGAAGATCAACGCAAAGGTGAGCACCCCAAAAAATAAATGCAATACCTGGTAGAGTGCCAGCAGCAACGCCAGCAATAGCAACAGTACCAGGATGGACTCAATCATATTTCTCGAAGCTGGCCGGAGGTGATTGTTCATACCGCGATTTTTTAAACAAGGAATGGGCTTACTTCATAAATATAAGATTCCTTATTTAGTTAACCGGCAACTATATCCAGGTTTCCTGCAAATGCCGCCACTGTAAGCTATTATCCTCTCCCGAAATAAATAATACACTGGACATTCTGTTGTTGATAATGCCCGCTGCTTCCTGTGTTTCCCGGTAGGTGATCACCATCACCTGGTCCGTTATAAAACGGGTGATTACCTCCGTAGCCGCTGTCACAAAATCCGGCCGCTTACCATATACCAATGGCAGCCATGCCACCAGGTCGGCGTATGTTTTTACGCTGCCATCCGGCGTTACCATCGTAAAGTCCGGGTGCAGACGTTGTAATACCTCATGGGCCGCATCGGCAGGAATAGTGCCTCTGAACCATTTACTGATAGCATCATTAAAATCATGAATCTCCTGTTGTGCACGTGTGTTAAAATCCATTTTATATTTTTATTTTATTAAGTCGAAATGTTAGTATAAATGCCAGCAGATATACGCCTGTCAGGCAACTCAGCGCCACCACAAAAGCAGTCCTGAAAGAACCGCCGCTGCTCAGCATACTGAAAAATACAGTGCCTATAACGGCAACGCCTACTGCGCTGCCCATTTGTATGGCCGTACTGACCACACCTGCCGCCATGCCGGCCTTTTCCTTCATTACCGGCGCGAGGGTAATACGTACCAGCGATGGCAACACAATGCCGTGGCCTATTCCCGCCAGCAACAACCCACTATACAATAAAATTCCAGGTATTGCCTGTAGAGAGACACTTACGATGACCATACCAAAACCCAACGCCAGCAAGGCCAGCGCCAATAATACAATAGCATTGCCCAGGTGCCGCGCCAGCAACGGACTGCTAAACGGCCCGAGGAAGAATCCGGCGGCATAAGGTAATACCGCCATGCCGGCCCTCAGCACATCGTATTGCAACCCATTCTGCAGGTACACCGGGTACACCATGAAAAAAGCGGCGGTAGCATTAAATAGAAAGATGATACCCAACCCGGTCACAAAGTGCCGGTCGCTGAATAACACCAGGTCTACCAGCGGATCTTTATACCGCGACACCGCTCTTTTTTCGGTGCGTATGAATAGCCACAACACCGGCACTGCCATACCCATGGCGGCAAACACCCACCATGGCCAGCCGGCCTCTCTCCCTGCAATGAGTGGATAAATCAACAGAAACAGCACCCCGGAAATCAGGAACATCCCCGGAATATCCAGTGCTGGCCGTTTCAAATGGCGTGTTTCCGGCAATACAAAAAAAGCCAGCAATATGGTGAGCAACCCCACCGGTATATTGATCATAAACACCGATTCCCAGGTAAATCCAAATGGCTTTACACGCATCAGCACTCCACCCAACAGTTGCCCCGCAATAGATGCCAAACCGAAAGTAGCGCCGAAAAGTCCCATCGCCTTCGCCTGTTCTGCCGGGGGAAAAATAATCCGGATAGAAGACAGTACTTGTGGCGCCAGCACCGCCGCTGCCAGGCCTTGTACCGTCCGCGCTGCTATCAGCAGGTGAATATTGGACGACACCCCACATACCGCGGAAGATATGGTAAACAACAGCATACCTGCGATAAACATCCGTTTTCTGCCGTAAATATCTCCCAGTCGCCCACCCGTTACCACCAGCACCGCATAGGTAGCGCCATAAGCCACCACCACAAATTGCAGCTGCCCGGCACTGGCATGTAACCCCGCTTTAATGGCCGGCAACGCTACATTTACAATAAAGAAATCCAATGGCGATAAAAATGCGCCCATCAGCAACACCATCAACGCCAGCCATCTCCGGGGATAAGCCTCCACCGCTGGTGTTGACGGCGCTCCCCTTAACATTGCATCCATACCCTCTGTTTATTTATAAGTGCAAAGGACGACCAGACCGCCGGAAAATAAATTGTACGCTGAGAGGTTTGTACTGTACTTTTGCAGGATGGCAACAAAAGACATCGGACAACCGATTGAGATCTTATTGCAGGAAAAAGAAGCGTCGCTGTATGCACCAAGAAACCGTCATTTTTTTGAGCTGATATACATACAGGAAGGAAAAGGCATACAGTGGGTGAATGGCAATACGTATAAGTACAATAAGGGTAAAATATTTTTCCTGATTCCGGAAGACAAACACAAACTTTACATGGAAACACGCACCCGGTTTGTGTCTATTCGCTTTTCCGAAGGGTCGTTACTGCAACTGAAAAATGAGGCAGAACAAATAGAGTATTGTGACTGGATGAAAAAAACGGAATACATCTTCCATAACTATCATGCAAAAGCAGGCTGTTTATTCAGGGATAAAAACGATGAAACATTTGCACTGGCGCTGATGGAAGGAATGATACGGGAACAACAACAGCAAGGCACCGGCTATTTACTCATCATCCGGCAATCTGTTACCATCCTGTTTAACCTCATTGCCCGCAACCTGCTGATGACAGAAGCGGCCGACCCCGTGCAAAAAAACAGCAAGCCATCTGTGATGAAAATCATCAGCTATCTGCAACAATATATTCATCAGCCGGCATTATTGAAAATGCCGGTAATCGCGCAAACGTTTAACATATCTGTCAATTATCTCGGTGAATATTTTTCCAGAAACTATGGTAAAAGTATACAGGAATACCTGATAGATTATAAACTCAAATTAATTGAAACCCGGTTGTTGTACAGTGATATGCGCATCAACGAAATAGCCGCAGAGATGAACTTTACCGATGAAAGCCATCTTTCCAGGATCTTTAAAAGATACCGCGGCATGACGCCGGGCGCCTACCGGAAGCAACACCGGCAGGTGGTGTAGAGGATCCGATACCGGACAAAAGTGTTCGAAAACGGACATTCCCGGTAAACAGTCTTCTCTCAAACATACGTTGGCAGCGGCATTGTTAAATGGCAGCTTTCTTGTAACCAGGAAGCCATTCAATTAAACGAAGTAGACATGTTCAAAAACTATCTGAAAATCGCCTGGCGCAATCTCAGGAAAGACAAGTTTTACACCGTCATCAATATTCTGGGCCTGGCCCTGGCTACGGCGGCGTTCCTGTTTATCGTCAATTACGTGAGGTTTGAATATAGCTATGAAAATTTTTATAAAAAAGCGGATGATCTTTACCGCATTACACTCGACAACTACAAAGGGAATGAATATATAACGACTGATTGTGAAACCCATCCGGCGCTGGGCCCTACCATCAAAAAACAAATGCCGGAAGTAGTAGACTATGTGCGGGTAGAGCATATGGAAGAAATTCCCACTGTAAAATCCAATGGGAAAGTTTTCAAGATAGATAATGCATATGCAGTGGACCATTCTATGTTCACTGTTTTCAATTATGATTTTATAGAAGGCAATGCTGCCACAGCACTGACAGCGCCTATGCAGGCCGTCATCACGCAATCACTGGCCCAGCGCATGTTTGGCCATGAAACAGCCGTGGGCAAACTATTACAGGACGGTGACTGGACTTATACTATCACCAGCGTAATAAAAGATATACCTTCCAATACCCATTTAAAATTTGACCTGCTTATATCCTTCACTTCTTTAATCAGCCGGGGTATCGACATGCAGGGTTGGAACGGCAATAATAATTACACTTATGTGCAGCTGGTACCACATGCTGATCTTGCCGCATTTAATAAAAAGCTGCTGCAACTCTCCAAAGAAAAACTAAGGATGGATAGGTACAAGGCGGAACCTATGAAAGATATCCATCTCCTCTCACATAAATCTTTTGAACCTGAAGAAAACGGCGATCTGAAAACAGTACAGTTCATGCTGGTGATTGCCGTACTGGTATTATTGGTAGGATCTGTTAACTACGTAAACCTTACCACCGCCCGGGCTGCCGACAGAACGAAAGAAACTGGTATGCGCAAAGCCCTGGGCTCCTCCCGGATTTCGCTGGTAAAGCAATTCATGACAGAAACCGTGCTGATAAATTTGCTATCGCTGGCCCTGGCATTAGTACTGATAGAAGTATTGCTGCCGGCATATGTGCAACTGACAGGCCGGCCGATTACAGTAGATTTTTTCCATTCTTCCTTTTTCTGGTTCACCGCCGCCGCATTATTTGTATTCAACTGTGTGTTATCCGGACTGTATCCGGCGCTGGTGTTGTCCGCTGTTAAACCGGTGACTGTGACCCGGAAATCCTTCACCGCTTCTTCCGGTAGCATTTTATTCAGAAGAATCCTGGTAGTGGGACAATTCTCTGCGGCCTTAATTGTATTGTCTGCTTCACTGATCGTTTTCCGGCAACTCTCTTACATGCGGAGTCAGGATCTGGGACTGAGCACCGATCAGACACTGATACTCAGAGCGCCAAGTGGACAAGGAAAAATAATGGATTCCATCCGCCGCCAGCAAAGCAAAGCTTTCCTCAACAATGTATCACAACTACCACAGGTAGAAAACATTACGGCCGCAGAAGCAATGCCGGGAGCCAGTTTACATGATCTCTCCACCACCACTGGTGTGAGCCAGCTGGGCTCCGACAAAGGGCTTAACTATACTTTCTATGCTTATGGGGTAGATGAAAATTTTCTCCCGGTAATGAATATAAAACTATTGGCAGGAAATAATTTCAAGCGTGTTCCCAACTATGATGAAATGATTCTCAGCAGAGAAGCCTGTCGTTTGTTCGGCTTCAGTAGACCCCAGGACGCCATCGGAAAAAAGCTCACGTTATCCTGGACCAGTTTGGGCTACAGCACCATCATTGGCGTAGTAGAAGATTATCATCAGCAATCGTTAAAAGGCGCCATTCTCCCCATGATACACTGGTACCGCAACAATGGAGGTACCTTCTATGCCGCTAAATTAAATAGTGGAAATATTAAGCAGACATTGGCGAAGATGCAGTTGCTCTGGCAGGAACAGTATCCCGAATATCCGTTTGAATATCATTTCTTCAATGAATTATTTGATGAGCAATACAAGGCAGATCAGCAATTTGGCAAGATCGTGGAAATATTTTCTTTCTTCACCCTGTTCATTACCTGCTTAGGCATATTGGGACTCACTGCTTACAACATCACCAAACGCAGCAAGGAAATAGGTATCCGCAAAGTGCTGGGCGCATCTGTAAGTAGTATTGTAAACCTGTTATCGAAAGATTTTGTTAAACTGGTAGCCATCGCCATCCTCATCGCCACCCCACTCACCTGGTACACCATGAACCGCTGGCTGCAGGACTACGCGTACCGCATACAAATACAGTGGTGGATGTTTGCCATTGCGGGACTACTCACCATGTGCATTGCCCTGCTCACCGTAAGCATACAGTCTATTAAAGCTGCGATGGCCAATCCCGTTAAATCGTTGAAGTCAGATTGATGTTAGCGACAAACGCATAAACTTCACTACTTCTTCATTCACATCTTCCGGCAGTAACATCCGGAAATGATGGTTCACCTGATGGGCATCTCCTGGTACGGGTGCTATTTTCTGAAAACACAGATTATCCGTATAGGCTTTCTTAAACGGGAAAACGATATGCACAAAACTTTTTCCCAGTTGTGTTATCCAGGCCACCCGTCGGTCATCTATACCGATCCCCAACATAGATTTGGTAGGATATAGATAAACCTTATCCAATTTTTCATACTGCGCTATGAAGTGATATAGGAGCGCCAGCGTGGCAGGCGTTTTCCCGGCGATAAATGCTTTTACAGCAGGGTCTTTGGTCGTATCGAGGATAGAGGTAGGCATCTCTTTTTTTGCCCGGGAAGTTAGTAAAAAAATGAATAAGCCGGCCTTGCCCATAGCAGAATGATCAACACCGCGCATGTCCATCTTTTTATATTCATAACGGGATTTATTTTCTTACCGGAATCTGATTATTATAAATACCTTTTCCTTTAAACCAACGTGCAGCCTGCCCTGTTAACCACAGGTAATAATCACTGCCCAGCTCATTTTCTATACCCGTAATGTGCGAGTGATAATATATAGCCGTACAACCGGTTTTTGTATTTATCAAACAACCCGTTAAAAACGTCCATATCAATATATAACACGCCTGAAGCCGGCATATAAAATCAATATAGACTAAAGATAATATTTTTTTAAGAGGGTGTATGTATGTAAGGAAATCACCTATCTTTCTGCAAAAATATTACCCGTTGACAGAACTAGCACAATACATTAATGGCTACTTTGGTGTGCCGAAAGAAGAGATCGCCAGCATCACTTCCTTTTTTCAACTCACTACACTGGCAAAAGGAGAATACTTTCTGAAGGCCGGCCGCGTATGTGATAAATTGAGTTTTCATAAATCCGGATTGCTCCGGATCTATGCTACCACAGCAGAGAAAGAAATCACACAATGGATTTCTTCCCAGGGATATTTTGTAACTGATCTTGCAGGCATCATCTTCGACAAACCTTCTAAATGGAATATCGTGGCATTAGCGGATTGCGAATTTTATACGATCGACAAAAAGGATTATAACAATATAGGACAGCATCTTCCTCAATGGCACCTGCTGGAAAAGCTGTTCATCGCACGTTGTTTTAACCTGATGGAAGACCGGGTTTTCAACCTGCTGTCCATGACAGCGGAGCAACGATACAAAGCCATGCAGGAGCAGCACGGCGAGCTGTTTAACCAGGTACCACTGCAATACCTTGCTTCTATGATGGGGATGACGCCTGAAACACTGAGCCGGCTGCGTAGAAAAGCTCAGCTGTAACGTTGTTAAGCTTGAAAGTGACCTTCATCAATGGGTTTTGGAAGCGGACAATACTCGTTTACCCATTGCCGTACCTGTTGTTCGTTCACATTGAGTGCCGTAAGAAAAATAGACGTGTCTCTTTTCTTATCCCAGCTTTTAATCATTAAAAAACGTTGATCCTGGGTATCACCACTTGTATTTGCGCATATTGTCACCGTTCGAAAGCTCAGCACCGCGTCCCAGGTCCATACTTGCTTTTGGTAATAAATACCGGTGGCATCAATCTTCATCACGGATTGATTACGCCATAAGCCTACCCAAAAATGTAAGCTTACAAATAAAAGGATCCCAGCCATACCTGCTCCTCCCAAAAAAATAAAGGGATAGTCAAAACGGCGAATGTTGCACAGTAAAAGGATCACGCCCAGGGTCGACAATGAACCACAAAGAATAAGATCTACTTTAGGATACTTGATGTGAATAGCGGCTGCGGGCATCAGGAATAAGGTTTTCAGGATTGGGCTTTCAACACTTCCATCGGGTTATGATGTATCTTTACAAATGTAAATATACACTTTATCACTTCTTCTAAAAATACCTGCCACATGAAAACAATCAGGATTTTCGAATACATTGATTTCCTCGACTGCTTCGTAGTGAACCCTGCCTACAAAAAAATGGCGGACTACCTGGGTCTTACAGAGTGGAATGAAGTAGTGTGGATAGGTCGTTACTTTGCGTTGGACAACGATAATGGCGAACATTGGTTCGATAACCAGGAACAAAGAGATCAGCTGGAAGCGAAAGCAAAAGAAGTAGGCATCGCCGCCCAGGATTTACTCATCATTGATCCGGATCGGTTTAAGAATAACTTGGATGGCCCCTGTCATACACCAGCAGAAAGAGTGCTCTTCTGGCGGGATGTATTACGGTCGCTGGAACTAAGTAAGGAACTGCTTTTTAGCGAAGCGAGAAAATTCAATGCAGAAAGAGCCGGGGAGGATGACTTCATCGAAGACCTGGAAAACAGGATACGTGAATATGCCTGAGGCATTCGTCCTGCAATTTCAGCATAGGAGCCCGAAACTGCAGGGCATCTGCCTATCTGCTAATCTTTTTTCTTACCGGCCACCAGCAACACTACACCTGCTATTGCCACCAACCCACCCGCATAGGTAGGCCAGCCAATCCACTTATTTTCTTTCTTATTAATTTCAACAGGGCCTATATCGACCACTTTCTTTTCTGTTTGAACAGAGAACCCTCTGAAAACGATCATTGCGATACCCGCAACAATCAGGATGATGCCAAGTACTTTCATAATCAGTATGTTTACCAACATACCGGCAATCCACGTGCCATAGCCAGTAGGGCCTATTTCAGCAAATTCCGTGGAATTAGCGCCCCAAAAGCAGGCAGCCCTTACTCCGACTTCAGGCTTTTCGCCGGATTCACCAGGGCCGCTCGGATACTCTGGAAACTAACAGTCAGCAAAGCGATGAAGATAGTTACTGCACCGGCCAATCCAAAGATCCACCAGTCCAGGTCAATCTTATATGCAAAATGTTTCAGCCATTGACTCATCGCAAACCAGGCCAGCGGAAAAGCAATCGCCATACTAAGTACCACCGGCTGCAGGAAGCTGGAAGAAAGCAATACAAAAATGTTAGATTCAGAAGCACCCAGCACTTTTCTTACACCGATTTCTTTGGTGCGCTGTGCCGCGGTAAACATGGCCAATCCAAACAAACCAAGACAGGAAATGAAAATCGCCAGGAAAGCAAAATAGTTACATAGTTGACTCACCATCTCTTCACTTTTATACAACTTCGTATATTCCTGGTCAGAAAACTGGTAGGTAAAAGGAAAATTGGGATTCACATTTTTACAGATACCTGCCAGACCTGCCAGCACCGCCTTTGTTTTACCGGCTTCTGTACGTACCAGGATGTTGCCCCATTTAGGACGTTCGTCCAAACGGATCACCAGCGGTGCTATCGCATCGTGCATGGAAGTGAAGTGGAAGTCTTTCAGTACCCCTATAATTCTTCCCTGCACGTTTCCCAATGTAAAGGGTTGTCCTATCGGACTGGTATACCCGATTTTTTTTATGGCAGCCTCATTGAGAATATAACTTCCTGAGTCATTGCCAAAATCCCTTGAAAAATCGCGCCCATCCAGCATTTGCAGGTGCATTGTTTTTACGAAATCATAACCTACTGCTGCATCCGCAAAGGAAACTTCCTGATCGGGAGCTTTGCCCGTCCAGTTGATACCACCTTTGTGATGTTCAATCACCGTGGGATTTTCTTTCATTTTAGATATTGCCAGTACACCGGGTAAGTTGCCCGCCTGTTCTTTAAATACATCGTATTTGCTGATCAGCTCTCCCTCAATAGGGATGTAGAGAAGGTTCTGCCGGTCGTAGCCCAGGTTCTTCGTTTGTATATAATCCATTTGCCGGTAGATCACCATCATGCCTACAATGAGCACAATAGACAACGTAAACTGAAATATCACCAGTCCTTTACGAAAATAAGTAGCGCCGTTACTGAATTTCAAACCTCCCTTCAACACCCTCGTTGGATTCAGGGAAGATAAAAACAGGGCGGGATAGCTACCTGCTACAAAGCCTGTCAGCAATAGCAGTCCGGCTAAAGTACCCCAGAAAGCAACACTGTCAAATGGTATGGAGAGCTGTTTTCCGCTCAGCTGATTAAATGCAGGTATTAGCAAGACGGCCATCAATACGGCTATTACTGTTGCAATGGCCGCCAATAACATAGCCTCTCCAATAAACTGGGTAATCAATACACCGCGCCTTGCTCCCACCACTTTTCTCACGCCTACTTCCTTCGCTCTTTTGGCGGAGTAGGCAGTAGCCAGGTTCATAAAATTGATACAGGCAATCAGCAGGATAAAGATGGCCAGCAGCGTAAACATCTTTACATAGGAAATCCGGCCACCCGCAGGTTGTCCATCTTCAAACATGCTATGCAGGTACTTTTCGCTGTACCGTTGCAAGCCCAGCTCCGTAGAGGATTCCTTGTTCTTAGGCTGATAGTTATAAACGAAATCTTTTATTTTGGCGGCTACTTTATCGCGGTCTGCCTGGGCACGGAGTTGTATATACGTAGCCGGACTAAAACTGCCCCAGGTTTTTGCCCACACATTAGATTTTACAAAATCATCCCAGGTACGGAGAAAATCGAATTGCTGGGAAGAAGTGGCAGGCACTTCAAATACCGCGCTAACAGCCAGGCTGGTGGTATCTTCATACCTGACCACCTGTCCTATAGCTTTTTCGGGGCTGCCAAAAAACAATTCGGCCATATGCCTGGAAATGGCAATGGTACCGGGTTTACTCAGTGCAGTCTCTTTTGTTCCCTGCAATAAGGGGTAGCTAAACATCCGGAGAAAGTCGGCCCCGGCATAACCACCCGCCATTTTCAATACTTTATCATTTGCCTGGAAAGCAACCGGTGGATAGAATTGTATCCCGCTGGCATACTCCACTTCCGGCACCTCTTTTTTCAGCGCCTCCGCCAATGGCCCCTGTGTAAGATAGCCTCCGTCTACTTTACCATCATACGATTGCCGTATGTATACCTGGTACAGGTAATCRTCATTTGCATGAAATTGATCCATGCTTCTTTCGTCCTGTATCCATAGTATCATTAACAGGCTGCAGGTCACCCCGAGGGCAAGTCCCAGGATATTAATAGTAGAAAAAGCTGTGTTACGGATCAGATTACGCCAGRCAATCCGGAAATAGTTTTTGATCATGACAGTAAGTATCAGCTACCCGACGGTGGTAAAAAGTATGCCACGGTTAGCGAAGATGCAGGTCAACAATTTAAGCAACATTTTTTTATTAATATGTTCGGTTTTGATACAGGGAGTGACCGGTAATATCGCAGCTTTTCCCATTCCTGTCGCGCCAGGCTCCCCGCTTATAGACTTCCCTTCCCCACTTTTGTGGCAAGTATTACATTTAGGTTCATTTATACGGCTTGACTTATGAACCGCAAAAGAATAACGTTGCTATTACGTATCGGGGTCTTTTTCCTGACTGCTATTGGCATTGTGATGGTGATCAGAAGAACCCTGGCCATGGCAGGGCTGATCGCTTCATTCAATCCTTCCGGCGGGGCACCTTTCGACACCGGCTTCAGTCATCATCCGGTACTAACGTTTATGCATATACTACCCGGCATGATGGTGATGTTGCTGGGCCCCTGGCAATTCATGCCGGCGATCCGGAAGCGGCACCTCTCTTTTCACCGCATCAGTGGTAGACTATATGTGGCATGCGCTTACATTGTAGGGATTTCGGCCTTATGTATGCCGGTTATCATGTTGCCGATTGGTGGTGTTAACGAGGCAGCAGCAAGCATATTATTCAGCATCTTTTTCCTGGTATCGCTCAGTAAAGCCTGCTGGCATATTATTCACAGAAACATGCCGTTGCACCGGGAGTGGATGATCCGGGCTTTTGCGGTAGGCTTGGCCGTAAGTACGGTACGACCTATTATCGTGCTGTTCTTCGCTTTGTCGGGTTTGCCGCCACAGGTGTTTTTTGGGACCGCTTTCTGGATTGGGTTTACGGTGCATGCGATGATAGCGGAAGTATGGATTAACTATACGCGGACACACCCGCGATGATACCTCTACGCTATTAACTTCTTTCTTTCAACCATTTTACCTGTTCCGCCGTATCCGGCACTTTCAGGCCACGTGCCTTGCTGATCTTTTCTATCAGCTCATCAAACCTGGTACCTTTTAAAAGTAATACACTCCCCGCAATAATAGATGCTCTGCCTATCCCCATTCTGCAATGGATACAAACAGATTGCCCTGCATCAATAGCGGCCACCAGGGAAGCTATAAACGCTTCCGTGTTCTTGCCTTCAGTGGGAACATCTCTATCAGGGATCGGGAAATTGATAAACCGGATACCATGTTTGATGCAATCAGCTTCTTCTCTCTTCAGTTCCAGCTCTTTTATTTCGTCAGGTTCCAGTAAAGACACCAGCACGTCCACCCGCTGTTTTTTCAGGCTCATGATTTCGCCTTCCAGCCAATCATTGCCACGGGGCCGTGGCATAATGCCTAATGCGGCGCCGTTACTAAACTTCTCCAGCCAGTATATGCTTGTTTGCATAATATTCCCTTCTTAAACAGTAGCCCTCACCTCTTTCAACTTCATCACCATTTCTTCTGCGCCTTCTTGCACCCAGGCATTATATTCGGCGATCGCGGTTAAACGTGCAGCCTCTGTAATAAAGCCACTGGTCACCATTTGCGGACCTCTCAATTCAGCAACTTTAGTCCAGATACCTACTTTTTCCACGAAGGAAGGGGTTCCTTTTTTATATACTTCATCGGCAGGTAAGGTGGTGATATTGTGAAAGCCCAATTGTTCGAAGATACCGGGCAGATGATCGGCCATGTTGTTGTCCATGCCGGCATCTGAGCGCCAGTCGAGGAATGCCTGATAAAATTGTTGCATGCTCACCGGTGGTGCAGGTGTCCATTCCAGCTGGGTATGATTGTAGTCAAGTATAGAAATGATGCCGCCGGGTTTCAGCAGGGATTTGAATTTCAGCAGGGCGGCGGCGGGGTTGTTCAACCATTGCAGTACACGGGCTGAAACGATAAGATCAAATTTCTCGGCAGGATCGTAGGTAAATAAATCCGCTTCTATTAATGTCAGTTGGGGAAGATCGGCGTGATCATCTTTGCCTTTGGCAATCAGATGCGCGCTGCTGTCTATCCCTACCACTGTGCCGGTGTTGCCTACTACCGCTGCTATGCCGGCAGATATAGCCCCGGTGCCACAGCCAACGTCCAGCACACGCATCCCTTTTTGAAGAATGGGAATCAACGTGGCATAGCTGTTGGCCAAACTTCTGCTGTCTAAAACACTGCTGTCGCCTGTCGGCATTTTGGCTCTTTCCGTAGCGTTATTGTTCATATGTTTGAGCTTCTTTTTTACAATCCTCCAAAGCAATAAGGTAAATAAAAATGTTAGAGGAATAAAAACCAATTTTTCAAATAATGTCTGCGCCATTAAATTTCCAATAGTGTTGGTGGCAAAAAGAAGGATGAGCAACTTTTCTCTCCAGCCCTTTACAGGCTCCCAAAATATTTGGTTCTCCTGAAAGAAAACCAAATATCTTTTATACCTTTACTCCCGGACATTAAAAACGATATTGGAAAAATACAGGGCAAAGATAGAACAGCATAGTGCTACCATGGAAGCCATGGGGCTTACTCCAGTGGCGGCAAGGGTATTTGTGTACCTGATGCTGAGTGAACAGCATCAGGCCACCTTTGAACAAATGGTGGAATACTTTGGAGTGAGCAAAAGCGCGGTTTCCAATGCGCTCAAAATGCTGGAAGCGGTAAAAATGATAGACGCCAAAACCATTGGTGGGCAACGTAAGCGCTATTTTTCCATTAGCATAAAAACAATGTTCAGCGAAGATTACTTGTCTAAAAAGATAAAAGAGTTTTATACTATCCTCGACGACGTAAGAAGTATCCGACAGGCCGATGACGACTTCAACGATGAACTGGAAGAAATATCAGCGCTATACAAAATGATGCTGTTCGAAATTCCCTTGATCCTGGAAAGGTGGAAAAGAACAGTGGAGGAAAAAAAGAAAAACAAATAACCGTTTTTTTTTGCCAACATTAGTTCTTTTAATTCAGAACTAAAAGAAATTCAATTACATAAGATGAAAACAGGTATCCTACTACTGTGGTTGGCTATCCATGTCCGGATAGCAACAGGGCAAACTATGCCCGTCAGCAACACGGCTCCGCAATGGACGCTTGAAAACTGCCTCGAATACGCCACGGTTCATAACAACCATCTTCTCTCCCAACGCCAGTCTATACAAGCAGCTACGGAGGACCGCAAAGCAACCATCGCCCAACTACTTCCGGAAATCACAGGGAAAGGATCGGTAGACAACTACTGGAAAATACCTGTACAGGTATTCCCGGGAGAACTGGTGGACCAACCTGCCGGCACCTTCGTCCCGGTAAGAATGGGAACACCCTGGATGGGTACCTATGGCGCCGATGCGGACCTCCCGCTACTTGATGTACAAACCTGGCAACGTATAAAGCTGGCCCGCTTACAACAACAGTCGCAACAAGGTGACTACAAAGCCCTCTTGCAAACACTGCTGAAAAACGTGCGCATCGCATTTTACAGCGCACAGCAACAAGCTGAATACGCCAACGTTACCCAACAACTGTATGAAAATTATCTGCATATTCACGCGCTGATTACCTTGCAGTATAATAAAGGGCTGATCGATAAAATAGCATTTAACCAATCCGCTACCCTGCTGAAAAACCGGGAAGTAGAAAACGGGAAAGCTACCACAGCATTACAACAAAGTTACCTGGACCTGAAATTCTGGATGGGCTTTCCGCTGGAAGACTCCCTCCTGCTGGTACCTGCAGGCCAGCTCCCTCCGCTCGCCATCAACGGATTTGCGGCACAGCAGCTGCCGGACTACGAAGCCGAACAATTAAAAGTAAGCATCGCACAGCAAAATTATCGTACGGCCTTATCGGCCTGGTACCCGGCACTACATATAAAAGGCACCTGGGAACAACTGGGCTTCGGCGATAAAAGTAATTTCATCACCCACTCTCCCTGGTTTTCCGTAGGCTTTGTGGGCTTGCATCTCACTATGCCCTTATCATTCGCCAACATCATCTATAAACCCCGCAGTGAAAAAGCCCGCCGGCAAGCTGCCGAATCTCAGTTTAAAAACTATACTGCCGAACAGGAAAAGAAATACCAACAGGAAACATCACTGCTGGAGCAGGCTGCCAGAACCATACAGCTACAGCAGGAAAACATCCGGCTGGCGGCAGAAAATGAACAACTCTCCACCCTGAAAATCAATAAGGGCATCATTGATATGATCCAGCTGAAAGACGTACAGAAAGAACGCTACGAAGCAGAAGAACAGTTGAACGATGCCAGAATGGATTTCTTCAGGCATTACACGGAAATAAATTATTTACAAAACAAATAACCTTGCATGAAAAAGCTTTTAATAATAGCAGGAATAGCTGCCCTGGCCATTGCCTGCAAGAAAAAAACCGCTACTCATACGGTGCAGCAACGTTCGCTGAATGAAGCGGTATATGCATCCGGCGAAATCATGCCTCAGGCTTATTATTTTCTGAAATCAAACAGCACAGATCTGCTCCTGCAACTGAAAGTAAAAGAAGGCGATACCGTCAGCAAAAATGAAGTACTGGCCGTTCTCGGCACACCCGGTCAACTAACGGAGCTGGATATACGCCACAGCCAGGTGGCACTCGCCGGCAGCAATGCGGCTGATGGATCGGCCCCGCTGAATGAACTGAAAGAAAAGATCGCACAGGCACAACAACAATATGAACAGGATGCTGTAAATGCAGCGCGGTATACAGACCTTGCCAAAGATAAAGCCGTGTCTGAAAAAGACGCCGAACAAAAAAGACTGGATGCCGCTAATAGTCTGCGTAACTACCAATCCTTACAACAACGATACCTCGCACAAAAAAATGAACTGACAGATAAGCTCCTGCAAAGCCGCCAGCAGTTTGCTGCCAGTCAGCAGGTCAGAGAAGGGAAAGTACTGAAAAGCCCCGTGGATGGCAGCGTGTTTAAAGTGTATCCAAAAGAAGGGGAACTGGTCGAACTCAATAGTCCTGTGCTCCTGGTAGGTCTCCCCGGAAAATTTAAACTGGAATTACTGGTAGATGAACGCGATATCAGCAAAATTAAAACCGGACAAAAAGTATATTTCGAAACCGATGTATATCCCGGCAAACAGTTTACCGCCAGCATCGATAAAATTATTCCGGTACTCCAAAAAGAAAGCAGGAGCTTCCAGGTAGAAGCCGCCGTGCAGGATAGCAATACCTTTTACCCACAATCTTCTGTAGAAGCCAATATCGTTATCCGGGAAAACATCACCACATTAATGATACCATCAGACTACCTGCTAAAAGGCGACAGCGTATACCTGCTACAGGGAAAAGCACTGCAAAAAACCGCCATCAGCACCCGCGCCAAGAACGGCGACTGGGTAGAGGTTACTGCCGGATTACATGCCGGAGACATCATCACTAAAAAAGAGTAAGCCATGAAAATACTAACGGACTTACAGCTGGCAGCATCCATTGCACTTACACATATGCGCAGCCGGCTCAAACAAACCATCGTTGCTACGATAGGTGTCACCATCGGCATTACGGTATTTGTATTTATGGTAAGCTTTATTACCGGCTCCAATGAATACATCCGGGCAATTGCGTTTGACCAGTCTCCGCACCTGCGCCTGTACAATGAAGTACAGGCTACGCCCGGTACCATCCTCGACAACGYATCCACCAGCACCATC
This sequence comes from Chitinophaga sp. 01L420, assembly GCF_056399985.1. Taxonomy (NCBI): domain Bacteria; kingdom Pseudomonadati; phylum Bacteroidota; class Chitinophagia; order Chitinophagales; family Chitinophagaceae; genus Chitinophaga; species Chitinophaga sp. 01L420. Next base: position 43,345 of record NZ_JBFTSK010000009.1, on the reverse strand, counting down.
AACGTAGTAGAACACGTAAGGCCCAAAGATGTGTTGTCAAGTTTGAAAGATGGTAAACATGTGGTGCAAACACTGGAACAGGATCCACGCATCAGCGCTATCTCCGGATCCATCCATACACAGGTGTTTTACCGGCTGGGCTCCAGCACTATCAATGGCATCATGAATGGTATTGAATTCGATGCAGAAAACAGCTTGTTTAACCTGCAATCCAAACTGGTAGACGGTAGCTTCAAGGAACTATCCACCCTGCCAAACAGTATGGTAATGGGGGTTGGTCTTGCTAAAAAACTGAATGTAAAAACCGGTGACCGGCTGGCGTTGACAACGGAAAATGGCAACAGCTTTTATGTCACCGTAGTAGGTACTTTTAAAACCGGGGTGACGGACATCGACAAACAACAAAGCTATGCCAGTTTGAATACGGTACAACGTTTTCTCGGCGTACCTGCTGCCTATATCACCGATATCAGAATCAAATTGCATGATATGGAACTGGCGCCGCCCCTGGCGCTGGAGCTGGAGCAGAAGTACAACTACCAGGGATCCGACTGGAAACAGGACAATGCCGCCATTCTACAGGGCGACGTACTACGCAGTATGATCGTATATGGGGTAGCCGTGACCATTCTGCTGGTAGCTGGTTTCGGCATCTTTAATATCCTCACCATGATGATCTATGAAAAAATGAAAGACATCGCCATCCTGAAAGCCATGGGATTTTCTGATGCAGATATCCGCTGGATATTTCTCATTCAGGCGCTGATCATTGGCATCACAGGGGCTTTGCTGGGACTGGTATTCGGATTCCTCTGCTCCTGGGGTGTTTCTAAAATGCCGTACAAGAGTGATGTCATGATTACCCTGGATCATCTGCCGGTGAGCTTTGATATGATGTATTATATCGCCGGATTCTCTTTCGGCATCATTACCACCACCCTTGCGGGTTACCTGCCATCACGTAAAGCATCCCGGGTAGATCCCATCACCATTTTAAGAGGCTAAACATGCAGCTGATATCCATTAAAAACGTCAATAAATATTTTCTGCAACCGGCAAAAATGCAGGTGCTCACCGATGTAAGTTTTGATATAGAGAAAGGGAAGTTCATTGCTATCACCGGCAAATCCGGCAGTGGCAAGTCTACTCTCCTATACCTGCTATCTACCATGGACAGGGACTTTGAAGGCAGCATCTGTATTAACCAGGAAGAAATGCACGGAAAAAGTAATCCCTGGCTGGCCGATTTCAGGAATCATCATATCGGTTTTGTATTCCAGTTTCATTACCTGTTGGCGGAGTTTACGGTATTGAGAAACGTGATGCTGCCCGCGCTGAAGCTGAGAAAATACAGTCCTGCTGAAACCGAACATCATGCTATGGAGTTATTAAAACTCCTGGGGGTAGCCGACCAGGCGCATAAGCGGGCCTCCCTCCTTTCCGGCGGACAACAACAACGGGTAGCCATTGCCCGCGCACTCATCAACGAACCACTGATCATCATGGGAGATGAACCTACCGGCAACCTCGATAGTTATAATTCGGCCGTGGTATTTGACCTGTTTAAAAAAYTATCCGCAGAAAAAGGGCAAACGATCCTGATGGTGACACATGATGAAGAGATTGCCGCCAGGTCCGATCAAACCATTCACCTGGTGGATGGAAAAGTAGATGCCATCTCCAACCGGTAAATGCTGGTAGTGTTGAACAACCCTTCTGTTTTTTTGTAGATAGTACGGGAGATGTCATCACGCTAAATAATGAAGATGAAAACAATCTGCTTTCCGTGGCTTTGGACCTGCCTGTTCGGCTGTTGGCTGCAAGCCTGTAAAACCGGCCAGGTCATCAATAGTACAACCCTGCATATCACTGGTGACTACTGCGCGCCGGCGGCGGCCTATAGCAACAATCCGGCGACCACTCCTCTCAGGAACACAGATTCGTTGTTAAGTATCAACAGGAAAATGCCGGTACACGAAGTGTTGATGGCCAATGCCACCGGAACCCTCTACCTGATACAGCGCCTGAAAACCTTCATGGCAGACAGTTCTGTAGCGGGCAGTATGAGCAGAACAGAAATCAGATCGCAGATACATCACCGGTTGTTACTGGCTACCATGGAAATTGCCGGTGTAGCCGCTGAACTGGATTGCGAAGGAGAAAGAGCGGATCAACTCGCACGTTACCTGGATAATTTCAACGGCAAAAGAAATACCCGGCTCACAGTTGCCTCCATAATTGTGGGCGCTATTACTACCATCGCTACTGTAGCTATTAAAAATGATGGACCACAGAATGCTGTGGCCATTACCGGCGGCCTTTTATCTGCCGGGCTGGGCGCCATGACGATTAATGCTGCCCGAAAGAAAATGACGTTAACGCATGAACGAAATGTATTGCATGATATCTGGTACACACCCGATACCTCTGCTATTTATCCATCTTTCACCTGGTATATACTCACAGAAAAACATTTCAGTAACAGCGGGCAGCTTTCACTGGCGGCGAGCATCCGGAAACGCTGGGAGAAATATGATCTTGACGGCCCCCTGAGCACTTCCGATGAACAGCTGTTTTTCGGACGGGGTGGCACGTACAAAGCGGATAACCTCCATACCCGCGCCTCCATGCTAAATGAATTGCAATCTACCGTCAGATCTGTTAACCAGGACCTGCAAAGATTTGCACAATACCTTGGGACGCTGGAATAGTTCATCTCCGGCTACCATTATTTTTCCCGATTGCGTAAATCATTTTCCTCATTGGCTCCCGGATCCTATCGCCGGAGTAGTAATTTTGCCGCTGATTATTCTCATTACTATATAAATCAAATACGAATGAAAAAACTCCTGTTTTCTGTTATTTTATGCTGTAGCCTTCAAACCCTGTTTGCCCACGCCCTTTGGATAGAAACCGTTACCACCGGCAAAATCGGGCAACCACAGGAAGTAAAAGTTTTCCTGGGTGAATATGCAGATAACCAGCGCGACTCTATACAAAACTGGTTCAGCAGTATGACTGCATTTACACTGTACCTGGTTACACCAGACGGACAAAAAGAAGCGCTGACCGTTGTGCCGGATGGCAATCATTTCAAGGCTACATTTACGCCTAAGGTAGCGGGTACACATGTTTTATCGATCGATCATACTGTGCAGACTGTTTACGGAGAAAATAAAATTCATTACTATGCCCTGGGCCTGGTGAAAGTGAACGGCTCTCTGAAAGGCGTTGATAACGTGCAGGGTTATACGGATTTTGCACTGCTGGCAAATCACAGCAAAGCACCCAAACTCCACCAGCCGGAAAAGGTACAGTTGAGCTACAAGAAAGCAGCGCCTGCAGAAGGCGAGGTAACTGTTCAGTCTCCGGAAGGATGGGCTAAAAAATTCAAGACCGGACAACAAGGCGATATTACTTTTTCGCCGGCATGGCCTGGCCGTTATATGTTGGAAGGTACTTATACAGAAGCCACCAGTGGGCAGCATGAAGGTAAAGATTTCAAAAGTGTTTGGCATTGCGTTACTTACTGCATGGATGTAGCGAAGTAGGAATTACGAATTAGGAATTACGAATTACGGAGTTGTGGGTAGATATTCGCGAATGATGACCTTCGCGTTCACAATCTACCCACAACTCCGTAATTCGTAATTCCTAATTCGTAATTCTTACTCTCCTTCCCCCAATACAATCTCCCCGTAAATTTCCTCAAAATCTTTCCCTTTATGGGATTGCCAGATACCGGTGAATTTCGACTCTACTCCCTTCAGTAATTGAAAACATAATTGTTTATCATCTTCTGTCAGGTCATGAAACATGACCTGCGCCAGTTGACTAATCCGCTTTCTGCAGGTCACCAGCACCTTTTCTCCTTTGGGTGTTACTTTCAGTCGTTTGGAGCGTTTATCTTCTTTATCATCATATTCTGCCAGGTAGCCCAGTTTCTTCAGGCGGTTCAGTTTATCGGTACCGGTAGATAGTTCCTGCAGCGCAGCATAGATCGCCTCCGTTTTCCGGGGTTCTTTTAGTTGTGCTACGGTGTTGAGCAGGGAATACTCGTCCATGTTATTAATACCGGTGCCATCCAGGGCGGCCACCGTATAAATGCTATGCAGCTTAAAAATCCGGCCTACGGCACGCATGAGTACTCCATCACTGCTAACAGGGAGAAAACGGCCCACGGGCGGGAATTCCGCCTCTTTTTTTGCATTGGCCAGGTAGTGCCGGCAAAATTCTTCCAGGGTGCTTTCCGGATGATTATCATCAAAAGCTCCCCATGCTGTAATAAGCGCCACAGCTTTGTTCATGTAACAGTTGTATTATTTCCGAAGCAATATTATAAAAAATACTTCGGAAATTTTGTTTTTACTACAATTCCGTTATACATTTACATAAATTACTTCGGTATTATTACAAATAAATATTCAACAAATGTCAACACAACACCTTTATCAAAGCCTCGTCGTACTACACCTCATAGGATTCCTCCTCTTCGCAGGATCCACCATTGCTGACTTCATCGGCATCAGACAGTTCTGGAAACAATATGCACTGGACACCACCAAAGCACCGGCGGTATTACAGGCCATGTCTTTTTTCCCCATCATCATGCGCATAGGTATCGGGATAATCATTATTTCCGGTATAGGCATTATGTTCATGACCAGCGGTGTATACGGCGAGCAGGTCTGGTTCCGGATCAAGTTTGGACTGGTACTGTTAGTAATTGCCAATACCCTGTTTGTTGGATTACGGCAGCGGGCTAAACTCAAAAAGGCATTGGCAGCCGATACAGGGATTCCTGAAAAGGTGAAAGGCAACTTACGCCTGTTTCATCTCACGCAAGTCGTTTGCATTTTTATCATTATCCTGTTAAGTGTTTTTAAATTCAACTAGCATGAGAAAAGACAAAATCATATACTGGATAGCAACGGCAATTCTCACGAGCGTGATGTTGTGGAGCGCCTATAACTTTACTTTCAACCCGGAAATGAAAGGCGCTTTTGCACATTTTGGCTTGCCGAACTGGTTCCGCATAGAACTCACCATAGCCAAACTATTGGGCTCCCTGGCATTACTGATTCCGTTTGTACCTGCCAGGCTGAAAGAGTTTGCCTACTTTGGTTTTGGCATCACCCTTATCTCAGCAGCGGTAGCACACTTATCCAGTGGCGATAGCATCCTGATTGAAATAGGTCACTTAACATTTTTTGCCTGCCTGGTGGTATCCTATTTATATTATCATAAACTCCATCCGAAACTGGCGTGATGGTGATGACTTCCGGGTGTCAACTGGTTTGCCAATGATCTTTTTATGCAAGTGGCATTATCCGTAACATACAATTATTTTCTCCTGCTACGGGTGTTGTTCATGCGCGAAAAGGAGATACCATTCACTCTGCTTTTAGATATTTTGAGGGTATTGACAAGATGCAGATAAACGCTGACATCTCCCGTAATCTGACGGTATATAAAGAAGTGAAAAAGCGTGCTGTTCTGATGAACAGGACAGCACGCTTTTTTAAAAAAATGACCAATCTTTATTTTTCCTGCAATGCAGCGATTAGTCTCTCTCCTACTAATTTAGCCGAAGCAGGGTTCTGTCCTGTTATCAGGTTGCCCGCCGATACAGCAAACGGCTGCCAGTCGCCCCCTTTTACATATTCCGCCCCTTTTTCTTTCAGCATATCTTCCAGCATAAATGGCACTTCATGCGTGGTTTGTCCTGCTACTTCTTCACTATTGGTAAACCCTGCTACCTGCTTTCCTTTAATCAGGGGCGCTCCGCTTTTATCTTTTACATTTTTCAATGCGGCCGGTGCATGACAAACCAATGCTACTGGTTTGCCTGCTTCATAAAAAGCCGAAATCAAATTAATGGATAATGCATTCTCTGGCAGATCCCACATAGGACCGTGGCCGCCCGGATAAAAAACAGCATCAAAGTCCTTTTCCTGCACATCGCTTAACAACACGGTATGATCCAGTTGCTGTTGCGCAGCTGCGTCGTTGTAAAAACGCTTTACGGCCTCCGTACTAAATTCCGGCCGGGTACTTTTGGGGTCAACAGGCCCCTTGCCTCCTTCGGGTGATGCGATGGTCACGGTATATCCCTGGTCTGTCAACTGATAATACGGCGTAGCCAGTTCTTCTATCCAGGTGCCGGTTTTGTTACCCGTACTTTTTACTTCATCAAAAGACGTTACTACGATTAATATTTTCTTTTTCATATGAGTTGTTTTACTTTGACTGTATCCCTGAAAACCAATAAAGAAACAGAGCAGCAGCCATATACCTTTTTTCATTTGTTTAATTTTCACCAAAATTAGCACATAATCTCTGCCTGAAAAAGGAAGCAGGTCACTATTAAATAGTGATCCAGATCACTTTAAACATTATTTTGCGCCCGAAAAACAGCATCACTATGAGTATCGCACTAAGACGGCATATGGAAGCCATTGTACCGTTAACGGATGCAGAGTTTGAACATATCCTGTCTTACTTCACCATTAAAAAGTTAAAGAAGCACCAGTTTCTGGTACAGGAAGGCAATGAGGTATTACATGAATATTTTGTAGTCAAAGGTTTGCTAAAGGCCTCCTATACCAATGAAACAGGGAAGGAACATATTTTACAGTTTGCGATGGAAGACTGGTGGATCACCGATTACCAGGCATATGTAAATCACACCCGGGCCACCCTTAACATAGATTGTCTGGAAGAAACCACGCTGTTGTGTTTTTCTGCCGAAAACAAAAAAAAGCTATGCGCGGAATCGCATAAAGTAGAACATTTTTCCAGGATGAAAACCACCTCCGGATTTGTTGCGCTCCAACAAAGGATCCTAACACTTTTAAATAACGATGCACAATCACGCTATGAGCTGCTACTGGCACAGTATCCCTTATTGTTTCAACGCGTACCTAAATCTTTGATTGCAGCTTACCTCGGTGTATCGAGGGAAACGCTGAGTCGCTTTTCGGGGAAGTAAGGAGCCAGATCACAAGCTGAATAGACACAAACGTTATCGCCTTCACTAAAATCGGTTATTAAATATCCATCTCCCTCCTATAGAAACCTCAGACAAATACCCTACATTTGTAAGGTAAACTTATAATTTTACCTTACAAATCATGCCATCTAAAAATCAGGATTTACTGGCCGCCCAGCTTCGTCCCCTGCTGGCACGACTCATCCGCAAGCTGCGAAAGCTTTCGCCGGCCAACGAACAGCTGTCGCAAAGTGAACGCTCCGTGCTGGTACTGCTCGACCAGCACCAACAACTGCTTTCAGCAGAACTGGCGGTCATGGAAAAAATGACGCCCCAATCTATGGGTCAACTGCTCCAGCATCTTGCTGCCCTGGATTTAATTACCAGAACACCCTCTGACAGCGATAAACGGAAAATACATATTTCGTTGTCGGCTGCCGGCAAAGAACGGATACAGAAAGTAAGGCGGGAACGCGATGAGTGGTTGAGCAAGGCCATTGCCAATGTATGTACAAAAGAAGAGCAGGCGATCCTGCAGGCAGCGTTGGCGCCTTTAGCCAGACTGGTGGATTACGAGTAAAAGCGCCGATAAAAAATGAACATCAGCACCTTCAATGCATTTAAAAGCCGCAATTACAGGCTATATTTCAGCGGTCAATCCATTTCCCTTATTGGTACCTGGATGCAAAAAACCGCCGTCAGCTGGGTAATCTATTCCCAGACCCATTCTAAATTTATGCTGGGGCTCACCCTCTTTGCGAGCATGTTCCCCTCCTTTGTTTTTTCTTTTCTGGGTGGCGTCGCATCTGACCGGTACAACCGGTACAAGCTATTACTGCTCACACAGGTGGCCTCTATGGTACAGGCCATTTTACTAACCATTCTAATTTATTTCCAGCATTATTCCGTGTGGGAGATCATTGGCCTGAGCGCCTTCCTCGGCGTAATCAACGCGTTCGATGTACCCGCCCGCCAGTCGCTCGTATATGAAATGGTCGACAATAAAGCAGATCTGCCGAATGCGCTGGCGCTGAATTCTTCCATGGTAAACCTTTCCCGGCTGATAGGCCCGGGCATAGCCGGATTGGCACTGGAAAAATTCGGGGAAGACATTTGCTTCGGTTTGAATGCGATTAGTTTTATTGCAGTAATAGGTTCCCTCCTCCAGATGAAGCTACCCACCTATACGCCTAAAATACGCACCAAAAATATAGCAGGTGAACTGAAAGAAGGGTTTACCTATATCCGGGAAACGCCGGCCATCTCTTTGATCTTATTAACCCTGGCTTCCATTAGCTTGCTGGTATTGCCTTATACCACGCTAATGCCGGTATATGCCAAAGATATTTTTAAAGGTACCGCTTCTACCTTTGGAGTGATAGACAGTGCCATCGGGCTGGGGGCTTTCTGTGGCGCCATTTTCCTGGCTTCGCTGAAACCGGGGAAAAACCTGAGAAAAATACTGGCCATCAATACGCTGATTTTCGGCGTCGGCCTCGTTTTATTTTCTCACTCCACCTATTATCCCATTGCGCTGGTATTTGCTACCCTTGCAGGTTTCGGTATGATGTCGCAGATCACTATCAGTAACACCCTCATCCAAACTACAGTAAATCCTTCCATGCGCGGACGTGTGATCAGCTTTTATGCGATGGCATTTTTTGGAATGCAACCACTCGGCGGACTCCTCGTAGGCGCGATGTCTCAACTGATTGGTACGCCCAACACAGTTTTGTTGCAGGGGCTTATCACCATCGGCATAGGTGGTTTGCTGTTCAGGCGACTGCATATGGAACAACCCCTGCAAGTACCAGTCAATTCCTGAATGGATTATATTTGTCCATATGTTAACCAGCTACAAAACTTTATTGATTACCTGTCTTTGTGTTTTCTTTTCACCCCTCACCCACGCACAAAACCTGCAGGGTGTATGGAAAGGCTATACGGCCATTAATTACGATGGCTGGGCCGGCATGGATGGGATCTACATCATGCAGCTGCAGGAAACAAGCGCCGGCCAATATACCGGCACTTCCTGGTTTTATGAAACCCCTACCCTCTATGGAGAATTGACCGTTGCAGGGCTGCGGAATAATAGCGCAGATAACTGGCTTTTTAAAGAAACAAAATTCAATCAGCTCACCATCCCCAAAAAATATAGTGCGCGCCTCGCAGATCTCAGCCTGAAATGGTTTGACATTGACGGGGAAATAGTGCTGCAGGGCAGCATTACCTCTTACTCAAAGTATACAGGAAAAGTACATAGTAAAAGATTCATCCGGCTATCCAAACTCACAGATACGGAAATTGCCCAACTGAAATTACCTGGCAGTGGTAAGTCGATTAGCCAGGCATTGACGGATAAAACATCCCTGCCAACTGATACCATACCGCCGGTGAGTACCGCATTGACAACCAAAAAAACCACGCCCGCTGACACTAAAAGGCCAACGACTGCCGACAGTGGCAAACCAATCATCATCGCACGTACATCGCCAACCGACAGCAGTGCTCTCAGCAAGCGCAGAAACAGTTTACAGGGATCTTACCAGATCAGCGATCCCGCTATTGACATCAGCCTATACGATTACGGTACTGTCGATCACGACACCGTCACTGTTTATTTTAACGGCCTCAAAGTAGCAGACCGGCAGGAACTGACCGCCAAATCGCTACGCCTCCAACTGATGGCCGACCCCGGCAGAGAAGTACAGGAGCTCATACTACACGCCAACAACTTAGGGGATATTCCTCCCAATACCGCCAAAATGATTATTTTAACGAGCGATAAACGTTATGAATTAAAAGTATCTTCTTCAGAAACAGAAAATGCGATGATCCGTTTCCATTATACTCCTACAAAGGATAGTAAACGGTGATAATCAATCTCAGTCTTTTTATCCGTACCGTATGACCCATCCAAATGCATTCTACGAAGCATTAATCCATGCGCGTATGAATCATATATAGATCTTGGACCAACAACTACGAAAGCGTCACTTACCATATCGGGTGCACGCCAGATAAGAGCAGCAAATAGATGTTATTTAAAGCGCTCAACAACCACATTATCCCGGCAATTGCCTTTCCGGCGCATACTTATTGCTGATTAATAGATTCGCGGCTGGAAGGCCCTTAAAATCGCCTAAGGCATACTGAGCCAGCTTGTCAAAACCCGTTATTATCAACAAGCATCAGTTTCTTGTTGCTTTAACCATGTACATTTTCTCTCTCTTTCACGTTCATCACTTACAAGATAAATAAGTGTCGCCCCTTTATGAACTAATTGTTACCCCGTGAGGGATTTCCCATTTCCAAACGAATACATAACAGGAAGCTTCCACACCAATTCATCATCCCTATCATTTAACTTAAAAAAGTTATGCGCAATTTTATACCTGTAAAAGCACTCATACTGTTGGCAGCAGGACATCTGCTGGTAGTGTCCTGCAAAAAGAATAAAGATGCTACTCCTGAAAAATCGCAGAAATACAAACAGATAGCCGGTAACTGGCAACAAAAGGATATTGTTTTTGCGGTGCCGGTGAAGCTGGGCGGGCAAAATATTCCTGCAGGTACCAGCATTATTGCACTGGCGCCACTGCTGGGGCCTGCCGGTGCTTTATTTACCTGCACCAAAACAAATAGCTACCAGTTCGGCGCCGACGGCAACTTTGCCATTACCGGTTGTACACAGCTGATTCTGCCCACTGCCGGCAATGCAGGCACCTGGAAACTGGATGTACATGACGCAGTATTTTTACTGACTTCCCAAAAAGGTGATAACGATCCGCACTGGATGGAGAATGTCAGCGACTCTACCCTCGATCTGTCAATTACAGTAACTATTCCCGGAGTGGCCACTGCACCTTTGGTATTGAAACTGAAGAAGTAAGAAAGGGTTAAAATAACAATAATATAATCAGTAATTCCTTGTATCTTGTTTAGGTCCATTAGATATTTGCGATCATTATGGAAAGTATCGTACAGGATATAAAGAATGGAAATATCGAAAGTTTTAAAATGATATATCAACAATATCATACAAAACTTTATTTCTACGTATTGAAATGTACACACTCTGTTTACCTGTCTGAAGAAACTGTACAGTTATCTTTCATACTACTTTGGGAAAGAAGGGAAAAACTATCAACAAATTTTAATATCTCTGCACAGCTATTCCGTATAGCCAAAAGCGTGATGACAGACCTCCTGCGCAAGCAACAGGTCAGGAACAGGCATACCGAGTCGATGGTCCGCGAAACACCCGACTGGCATATGGAAACAGATCTTACCGTGAAAGAAGAACTAAAGCGGGTATATAACAGTATTGAACAATTATCTCCCATCAGGAAAAATGTGTTTAAACTAAGCCGCTTTGAAGGACTTCCACATAAAGAGATAGCCAAACAGTTGTCCATCTCCCCAAAAACTGTTGAAAATCACATTGTACGGGCTATCCGGCAGTTAAAAGACTCCCTGTTGTTATTACTCATCACGATGGTTTCCCATCTCCTCTGACCTTTTTTCTTCTTCCAATATTTACAAATTGTTAAGCAGTGAGGGATTTACTGTTTTCAAACGAATACATAGATATGAAGCATCCAGCAACATTACTTGAAAAGTTTTTTCGGGGCGAATGCAATGAATCAGAGAAGCAGGCAGTAACCGCATATTTCGCGGAGCACCCGGAAGCTTTACAACCCTGGTTAACAGAAGAAAGCTGGCATTCATTTCACCCGGATAATGCTTTACCAACAGACGTTTCCGACAAAATGCTGGCCGTCATTGAAAGTCGTACGTATCAACAAAAAAAGGTAAAAACAATCTACTATAAATGGATCGCTGCTGCCGTGCTGGGCATTGCCTTTACCGGCTTCTTATGGAGCCGCTATGATAAAGCACCCGCAAAAACAGTAGCCGCCATTGTTCCGGTAGCACAACCGGCTGTTGCACCCGCCGTGTATCAGCAGCAGATTAATAATACCCGGAAAATAATGCCCCTCCGTTTAAAAGATGGTAGTGTGGTGGAGCTGGCGCCAGGCAGCCGGATAAAATACCTGCCATCATTTGCAGTTACCGGCAGGGAAATTTTTTTAACGGGAGAAGCATTATTCAAAGTAGCTCCCGACAAAGAAAAACCATTTACCGTGTATGCCGGTAACCTGGGCACTACTGCGTTGGGCACCGTATTTAAAGTAACTGCCTGGGACGCCGGTAAAGGCCCTATCCGGGTGCAACTGATCAGCGGTAAGGTAATGATCAAACCAGACAGCGTATCGGGCAGTAAAGGGGTAAAAACCACCTACCTGTTACCCGGCCAGGATCTGTCCTTTGATCCGGTTAAAATGGTCGCTGTTGTCAACCAGCTCAATAAAACACTGGTGGCCGCCAACAAAAAAATAATGGTGAAGCCCGAAAAAGAAATATTTACTTTCAGCAATGAGCCGCTGGCAAATATTTTCAGATTAATGTCGGAAAAATATAAGATCACTATTCAGTGCCAGGAAAGTGCGCTGACAGACATGAGTTTTACAGGAATTTTCGATAGTAGCAAAGAGTCACTAACCGATTTTCTGTCTACCATCGCCACGTTAAACAATCTTACTATTAAGCAGACAAACAATGTTATTTACATAACACAATAAGCAGAACATAACAGTCCATACTATAGCTATTGCGGCCTGAAAAGGCTGCCCGTGATTCCTTTTGCCTAAAAATGAAATATTATGCGTGTAAACATCCGACCATCCCGAAAAGATCGTCCCACCAAAACGATTTGGTTGCTCCTATTATCGCACTTATGTATAGGTAGCCTGCTGGCGCAAAACACACATCCTGCTGCCATCGGAATTATTAAAAGTGATAATAATGAAATCCTTGCCCATGTGATGGTAAGGGTGGAAAATGCAGGTAACAATGTATTGGCCAACACCACTACCAACGAAAAAGGTATTTTTACGTTTGCGAAATTACCCGCCGGCGGCCCCTATCGCTTCATCTTCACCCATATCGGTTACGTAACAGATACCCTCAAAGGCTATACAATCAATGACTCCAGCAAGTTGTCGTTGTCCGTAGTCCTGAAAAAAAAAGTAGAAGAGTTAGAACAGGTACTGGTCACCGCGCTGGGCATTAAAAGAGAAAAGAAGGCATTGGGCTACTCTGTAGAAGAACTGGGTGGAAAAGAATTTAACCGTGTCACCCAGGAAAACCTGTTAAATGCGATGTCCGGTAAAGTAGCTGGTGTCACAATTAATGCTACCGGTGGTACCGGCTCCTCTGTGAGCATGATCATACGCGGCGCTACCTCCCTGAGCAGCGATAACCAACCCCTGTTTGTAGTGGATGGTGTACCCCTCGCCAACACTGTCAACAACATCAGCCAGATTGGTAAAGATAATATGGTGGATTATGGCAACGCTATTTCCGATATTAATATGGACAACATCGAAAGTGTGACCATACTGAAAGGCCCCAGTGCGGCTGCGTTGTATGGCTCCCGCGCCGGCAACGGTGTAGTACTGATCACCACCAAAACCGGTAAAAAAGTTAACCGTGCCACGGTGAATGCATCTATCAACACGGTATTTGACATCCCTTATAAATTCCTGAAATGGCAAACCAAGTTTGGCTCCGGACAGTTCTCCGGTATCCCGGTTTCCCGTAGTGGTAATTTACTCACCAACCCTTTCGGCACCGTAATATCAGAAAATATTGATGGCACCTTCGGTGCGGAGTTGGATATGGGTTATGAAGAAGTACAATGGAACAGTCCCAAAGATAAAAATGGCAAACCGATACCGATGCCTTTGGTATCACACAAAGACAATGTCAAAAATTTTGTCAACACCGGCATGACGACCACCACCAGCGTTTCCCTGGCTAACAACAACGACAAAATTGCTTATCGTGTGGGATATGCCAACATGACCAACAAAGGCATTATCCCTAATACCGACCTGTTTAAAAATGCGCTGAACCTAAACTCCAGCTTACAGGTAAACAAAAAATTAAGTCTGAGCACCAACATTGATTTCAGCCGCACCAATTCCAATAACCGTCCTGCCGGCGACAGAGGTGCCAACCCGCTGCAGGCTGTATATAGTATTTCTCCCCACATCGATGTGCGCGATCTCAGAGACTACTGGATGCCCGGCCAGGAAGGACTGCAACAACGCACACAAGCCAACGGCGTATTCAACAACCCTTACTTCCTTGCCAACGAAGTGAAGAACGGATTTGTGAGAGATCGTGTATTCGGTAACATCAGAGCCGATTGGAAAATCCTGCCCTCCCTCAGCTTCATGGCCAGATATGCCCTTGATACCTATGGTGAAAAAAGAGAAACAAAAATTTCCAACAGCTACCTGAACAATCCCGGTGGCGCATACGGTATTATCAATATCAATAACTACGAACGCAACATCGACCTGCTGTTAACCTACAAAAAAGATATCCGCGATTTTGACTTCTCCATTTCTGTGGGAGGAAACAAACGCTATCAGACAGGCAAAAATATTACTACTTCTACCAAAGACGGCACCGGATTGAATACGCCAGGAGTGTACACCATCCAGAACATTGCTCCGCAAAATCTGAACTATAGCAGCAGCATGTATGAAAAAGGTGTGAACAGCGTGTACAGCATGATCAACCTGGGATATAAGGGCATGGCCTACCTGGACGTAACCGGTCGTACCGACTGGTCCAGTACCTTACCTGAAGCGGCCGCCTATTTTTATCCTTCTGCATCTCTTAGCTTGTTGGTGAATGAAATGGCTGGTATTACCTCCGATAATATTAACATGATCAAAGTAAGAGGTGGCGCCGCCCAGGTGGGTAACGATGCCGCTCCTTATCAGCTGTTAGGTACTTTATACAATGCAGGCGCCTGGGGTAACATTCCCCGGCTCTCTACTTCCGGCAACCTGCTCAATCCTTTTCTGAAACCGGAAATAGCCACTTCCTTCGAAGGCGGTGTGGATGTAAACCTGTTTAAAAACCGTTTACGCATGGCCGCTACCTATTACATGGTAGAAAATAAGAACCAGATCTTCAGTCCCAAAACAGCACCTTCTTCCGGCTATTCTTCCCGCAACATCAACGCTGGTTTGTTAAGAAGCAGGGGCATAGAATTAACCCTTGGTGGTACACCCGTGCAGCGGAAAAACTGGAGATGGGATATCAACGCCAACTTCACACGGAACAGGACCAAAATTATTTCCCTGCCCGATGATCTGCCCTACTACACACTTTGGGAAGAAGGTAAAGGCGGCGCATGGACGTATGTAGGAGAAGACATCGGCGATATTTACGATGCGCAGGTGGTGACCGTTACCGATAAATCATCTCCCTATTATGGCTATCCATTGCTGGACAATACCGGTAAATGGCAAAGTATAGATGCGATCAATACCCGCAATAAAATCGGCAACTTCAATCCTAACTTTATCATGGGATTGCAAACTTCCATTACCTATAAAAACTTTACGCTGAGCATGACCTTCGACTGGAGAAATGGCGGTGATTTTGTATCCCAGACTTACCGCTACGGAGAAGAAAAAGGGAACTCTCAACTTTTCCTCGATAAGCTCACCAACCCCGGCAATATGAAAGGACAGGAACTCAGGGATTACCTGGTGAGCCACCAGGACGAACTGATCATCCCCAGCGGCAACAAATTTCCGTTAGTGGGTGGCCCTACACCAGAATACAACGGCTATCCATTTGCATACGGTCCTTATGTGCTGCCTTATGGCGGTGTATTTATTCCCGGGGTGAGAGCCAAAGGTTATGATGCCAATGGTAACCCTACCGGCTATACGGAAAATCTGGGTGGCACAGGTACGCTTACGCTTCCTTATGCAGGCAGCACCGCCTGGTCGTTTGCCAGGGCTTTCCTGTTCCCGGCTTCTTACCTGAAACTGCGGGAAGTATCATTTTCTTATGAGTTACCTAAGAAGCTGATCTCTTCTGCCAAAATACAAAATGCCAGCATTTCTATTTACAGCAGAAATATTATCCTGTGGACAGCTGCAAAAATCGGCATCGATCCGGAAAATGCCTACCAGCCTTCTACCAGCGTACAAGGCTCCGGTATGCAGTTTATGCAGGGCATCGAAAGATATAATGTAACCCCCTGGTCTATACCGATGGGCGCTAAACTGAATGTCACTTTTTAAGAGCTCATTTAACTACTGCAACATGAAAACAGTTACTAAATCATTTATACTTTGCCTTGGGTTGTTAGGTGCTTCTATGTCGTCCTGTAAAAAGGACCTGATGAAGCTGAATGAGAACCCCAATGGCTCCAATCCCGCCACCATCAATCCTAACCTGGTATTATCTACTGTATTAACACAGGCCGGCATAGAAATCGTTACACTGGGCTACCAGGACATGGCCGGTGTGATGCAGCATACACAGAAAGATGGCTGGACCACCACCCACAATGAATACGACTGGGGAGGCAGCAACAGCTGGACCGCCTATTACGATATCCTGAGAAATAATCAGCTGGTATATGACCGGGCCGTTACCTTGCAAAACGAGCTACAGCAAGGCGTTGCGCTGGTCATGAAATCGATGATGTTTGGACTGATTACCGACCTATGGGGTGATGCGCCTTATTCCCAGGCATTAAAAGGTGAACAGGGCGCTGGCGCTACTACGCCGATATACGATCCTCAACAGGCAATTTATACCGGCATACTGGCCGACCTGGAAAAAGCCAATACCCTCCTGTCTAAGCCTAAAAGCGCTTATCCTGCCCTGATTGATGCCGTAGATGTGTATTACCAGGGCGACCCGGCAAAATGGCGTAAAATGGCCAATTCCCTCGCTTTACGCTACTATATGCGTTTGTCAGAGAAGCTGCCCAACATCGCTAAAGCGGGCATTGAAAAAATAGTGGCTGATCCTGTACAGTTTCCTATCATCACCGATGCAGCTGATGATGCCACCATGTCTTTCCCCGGCAACAGCAACGCGGACTCCTGGCCAGCCAACGTGGTATATGATACCGATAGCAGCAACTACCGCAGGCTAAAAATGTGTAACACACTGGTGACTTCCTTACAATCATTGCATGATCCGAGACTGGCTGTATGGGCCAACAAAGTACAGTGCTTCCTGCTGGTAGATGATACTAAACCTCCCGGCACCGGTAACGTTTATAAACCTACAGATACGGTAGTCGCCGGCGAAAACAGGAAAGTAAGATATATTTCTCCGGATGTACTCACCTCTAAAGGCTTAACCTTAAACGATATTAACCAGGATGTAAACTATGTAGGGTTGCCGCCGGCCATCCCCGGCCCGGCCGTATATAATTTAAGTCCGGATGCGGCGCAAGGCTCCAGGAATCCGCATGTATCCTGGCTCAACGATATTTACAAACAAGCCAAAGGCCCTTTGCTGAAAGCCCGGTTAATATCTGCCGCAGAAGTACATTTCATTTTAGCAGAAGCCAACGCTGTAAAAGGTTGGGCCGCCGGTGACGGGGAAACCCATTATAAAGCTGCCATACAGGCCTCTTTTAACACCTGGGGTATTGGCAGCAGTGCAGCGGCATATCTTGCACAGGCTAATGTAAAATTCAATCATACCCAGCAACAGATCATGGAACAAAAATGGATTGCCAGCTGGACAGCCGCCACAGAAGCCTGGGCTGACTACAGAAGAACAGGTTACCCGGTATTACATGCAGGCCCTTATGCAAAAGGCCCCGTTGTACCTGTACGCCTGTATTATATGCTGGAAGAAAGAAACCTGAATAAAACCAATATCGCCGAAGCCATGAAACGACTGGAAGTAACCACCTATTCCTCCTTTGGCGCTAATGGTCCTCAAAATAGTCCCTGGTCCAGGCCATGGATTATTCAGGGCACCGGAAAACCATGGTAAGTATTATTTTTATTACGCTAAATCACTCATCCGCATATGAAGCAACTATTTTTAAAAACCACGACCGCATTATTTGTCAACCTGCTTTTCCTGACGGCAGCCTTTGCCCAGCAAACCGTTACGCCAGCCACAGCCCTGAAAAGCTATCTGAACAACGGAGACAAGTCCTTTCACTGGGAACTCAAAGACTCTTTTACGGTCAATAATGTAAAAGCTTATAGCATCC
The DNA here is from genome assembly GCF_056399985.1 of Chitinophaga sp. 01L420. Lineage (NCBI taxonomy): Bacteria > Pseudomonadati > Bacteroidota > Chitinophagia > Chitinophagales > Chitinophagaceae > Chitinophaga > Chitinophaga sp. 01L420. Next base: position 25,220 of record NZ_JBFTSK010000009.1, on the reverse strand, counting down.
TGCTCACTTCCCAAAAGTGGCGGGAATACACCTGGACGCATCAGCTCACCGTTTTTGTTCCTCCCGCAGTGAACTATGATGGCGCCCTGTTATTTATCACCGGCGGCTCTGTGAAAGAAGGACTCCCTAATTGGAACGGGCCTTCGGACGAACTGTATCAGCAGATGGCGGTAGTAGCCGGCACCAACAATGCGGTAACAGCAGTACTCAGACAAACTCCCAATCAGCCGCTCTTTAAAAACCTGACGGAAGATGCCCTGATATCTTTTACCCTTCACAACTTCAAAGAAGATGGTGACTATACCTGGCCGCTCCTGTTTCCAATGGTAAAAAGTGCCGTGCGTGCTATGGACGTAGTACAGGCATTTACAAAAGAAAAGGGCTTGCATAATATTAACCGCTTCCTGGTTTCCGGCGCATCCAAGCGCGGCTGGACAACCTGGCTCACCGGCGCAAATGATGCCCGTGTAGCAGCCATTGCTCCTATGGTTATTGATGTATTAAATATGCCGGTAAGTCTGGATTACCAGATTAAAACATGGCATGAGTACAGCATACAAATAGAAGATTATGTAAAACTCGGCATTCCGCAAACAGCGCATACCGAAGGCGGACTGGCTATTAACACCATGATTGATCCCTATTCGTACCGTCGGCAACTGACCATGCCCAAGATGATATTCATGGGCACCAACGACGAATACTGGGTAGTAGATAACATCAAAAATTACCTGGATAGTATCCCCGGTAAAAACATGCTCAACTATACCCCCAACGCCGGACATAACCTGGGCGACAAAAAACATGCGTTCGAAGGACTCAGCGCTTTCTTTGGTACCACACTGAATCAGCAGGCATACCCTGAATGCAGCTGGAGCACCAAAACCCGTCATGGCAAAATACAGCTCACGGCAAAGTCCAGTGCCGACAAACTGGTAGACGTGATATTGTGGTCGGCCTATTCTCCCGATCTTGACTTCCGCAATGACAAATGGGCATCGCAAAATCTGGGTAAAGCACATCAGTCTACCGTAAAAGTAAGCACCCCACTGCCGGCAAGCGGCTATCGCGCCTTTTATGTGGACCTGCAGTACAGCAACCCCACCGGCGGCACCTATACCGTGAGTACCCGTGTATTCGTGACCGATACCAAAAAGATTCTATAATCAAACCTGCACATGAAAAGACTCATCATATTCGCCGGCACCTTTCTCTTTATTTATTCCGCCATCGCGCAACAGGCAGCCTCACCGCTGCCTGTTACCAAAAATAAATTTGTGGTAGTAGCGCATCGTGGCAACCATGTAACCATGCCGGAAAATACAGTAGCAGCAATAGCAGCTACCATTCAATGCGGCGCTGACTATGCAGAACTGGATATACGCACCACCAAAGACGGACAACTGGTGCTGATGCATGATGGCACCGTTGACCGTATGACCAATGGCAAAGGCAACGTAGCCGATCTTACGCTTGCTGCTATCAAACAGCTAAAGGTAAATAGTAAAGACGGCAAAGACTACCGCGTGCCTACGTTTGCAGAAGCACTACAGGCCTGCAAAGGCAAAGTGAATATTTACCTGGACTTTAAAGACGCCGATGTAGCCGAAACCTGGAAGCAGATGCAGGCAGCAGGAATGGAGAAACAGGTAATTGTTTATCTCAATAAAAAAGAACAATATAAGCCCTGGAGAAAAATCGCACCACAAGTGCCCCTGATGAGCAGTGTACCCGATGAAATGAACAGTCCTGAACAGCTGAATTATTTCCTCGACAACATTGCACTATCGGTACTGGATAATGTTACTGACAGCGCGATGCTGGCAGTTGCCCGAAAACACAACGTAGCCGTGTGGCTGGATGCACAAACACCTACAGAAGGCCCGGCCGACTGGAACGCCGCGATGCGTAAAGGAGTACAAGGCATACAAAGCGATCATCCCGAAGCATTGGTGAACTATCTCGTTAAAAATAATCTCCGCGATGGCATCACCGGCACCGCTATGCTCCCTGCTGTAGCTACCGCCGCACCCACTTATATTACGCTGCGCAACGTTCCCTATGGTGATGCAGGCGAAGATAATATGCTGGATGCCTACATGCCGGAAAACCATAACGCCAATACCAAAATAATTGTATACCTGCATGGCGGCGGCTGGACCGGTGGCGACAAAAAAGAATTCCCTAAACAACTCATCGAAGAACTGGCCGGCAGACTGCATTATGGCGTAGTATCCATGAACTATCGCCTGATCAGGGATAACAAAAATATTTATCCCGCTCAACTAGATGATGTGCGGAAAGCATTGGCCTTCATTTCTTCCAAATCTAAAAAACTGAAATTCGATGGTAGCCAGTTTGCATTGATTGGTGGTAGTGCAGGGGCTTATCTTGCCCTGCAATATGCATATGCCTGTGATAGTTTGCACCAGGTAAAAACAGTGGTGGATTTGTGGGGACCAACAGATTTCACTGACAAAAAAGTACGGCAGGAAAATAAAGATGCAGATGAAAAAGTAGCGCACCTGCTTGGTGAACCTGATCCGGCGGCAAAAATCGCTTTTGATGCCAGCCCGTATTACCAACTTACCAAAGCAAGTGGAGTACCTACTATCCTCTTCCATGGCGGGGAAGATCCATTGGTGCATGTAAGTCAGGCGGAGAAATTACACGGGAAATTAACTTCGCTGAACATCCCCACACAATTTGAGTTGTATCCAACAGAAAAACATGGGATGGGGTTAACAGCTTCTATGGACGTATTTACCAAAATGATTACCTGGTTAAAACAATATTATCCTGCTGAATAATTATTTGTGCAGGCCTTTCTTACGCAGGTATGCCAATAGTTTTTCCGGAAAGTTCGTCTGGATAGCGTTGGCATACTTTGCGTCTCTGATCCGCTGATCAAACCCGCTATCTGCCTGTTGTTCCTCCATCTTATCATATTTTCCCAGTGCATTGATCCAGATCCTTGTTCCACTACGGGTAATGCGTTGCATCAATGAATCAGCATAAAAAGAATCGTCTATATGGATCACGGGGAACTTACCCATTTTCAGGATCTCTCCTATCTCACTTACGTTGTGCGCCCTCGGCATGACGGGTAATTTCGAATTCCACTCCAGCAGCTGTGTTGCAAACGGATGTTCGTAAATAAAGAATAATACCTGGTCTTCCATTTGGCGGGCGGCAATCAGCGCTACGGCCTGTTTGGCAGCTTCTTTACTGTCCGCTTTAAAGTCTACATCCACCATAATTTTCCCTTTGGTGAGCTGCAGCAGTTGTTCAAACGTGGGAATCTTTTCTTTCGTAGGCTGCCCGTTGTATAACAGTGGGAATTGCAATAATTCGGCGTAGGTATAGTCTATTATTTTACCTGTTTTTCCGGTGGCGCGGGTAATGTTATCATCATGCATAATGATGAGTATATGATCTTTTGTTTCCTGCACATCAATTTCTGCGATGTCGATTCCCTGATCAATGGCTTCCTGTACAGCGGCCAGTGAGTTTTCCGGATATTTGGTATGGGCAGCGCGGTGTGCCGCCACCATGATATGTTCCGGATGATGGTAAAACTCATCAAGAATAGCATCTACGGGTCTGGTTTGTTGTGCTGTTGCGGTAAGCGAAACGGTGCATAGGAGAGATAACACGAGGTGTTTCATTTCATAAATATTTACTCTCAAGATACAACATACAATTTCTCATAAAAGAGGGAACACATAAAATAACAATCCCTTTTTATAAAATAGTGCGCACACAAAATTTGCCTCCGGCAGAAAAAAGCATAACTTGAAATACCTTTTCCTTCTGGTAGTGTAAACATCTTGTTCACCGATGCCGCAAATGCGCCAGGGCCAACAAGTTCACCGCACTTACTTTTTGGTAGGCTCTTGATTACCATGTTTAACCTTTTTAGCTTTACTTAAAAAATGACCAACAAAAGTATCCCAACATTGTACGAATGGGCCGGTGGTATGCCGGTATTTGAAAAACTGATCCGTGCATTTTACGACAAAGTGGTACTGGATCAATTATTAGGCCCGGTATTTAAACATATGTCGCCCGAACACCAGTTGCATGTAGCCCATTTTATCGCCGAAGTCTTTGGCGGACCAAAACTATACAGCGGAGGAGAAGGATCACATGCAGCCATGATTCAGAAACACCTGGGGAAACATCTGACGGAAGCACACCGGCAAAAATGGGTGCAGCTGTTACTCGCTACCGCAGATGAAATGGATTTGCCGGCAGATCCGGAGTTCCGCTCTGCCTTTGTAGCTTATATAGAATGGGGCACCCGGATAGCGGTGATCAACTCCAATGAAGAAGAAGTCCAGATGAATCCCGATGAGCCTATGCCCAAATGGGGATGGGGAGAACCCGGCGGACCTTACCAGGCACCGTGAGTGTAATTACAGGTAACATTTATGCATATACACCGCCGGGTCGGGGTGATCCGGCGGCTTTTTTCCTGCCTGCACAAGATTATAAAATTTGAATTTTGAAGCATGCCTGGCTCAATTGCTGACATGGGCCACTAATTTATAACATATGCAACTGTACCATCCCGATTCACCCCACATAGATGCCCACCTTAGAATAGCGATCGGCAAAGGGAGGGGCTTCCATGAGTCTTTATCATTGATAGAGATGCCCACCTCACCGTCCTTTCACAGCTTCAGAAAAGGAGACGTCACGGTTTCCACTGCCACTGTTGCCTTATTCAATTTTCGTTTATTCAACACCCGCTGCCGGAGCCGCAGGAAGGGCACCTCCACTATTTTATTCAGCACAAAAGCCCCCGCCAGCGCTGCCAGCAAACTCGCCACCAACATCAGGTTACCCTTGGGAGCCATCCCCGCTTTTTCAAAGAGCGGCTGCACCAGGTGTATCACGCCCTTATGCGATAAATAAAGTACAAAAGAGAGCTTCGCGATCAAAGCTGTAGCACGGCTACTCGCCCGGTATAGAAAACCGGAGGGGCTCACCGCAGCGATGACCATTAATCCATATCCCACAGATATCAGTGGATATCCGAAGATAGAAGCAGCAAAGCCACTCTGGTCTTCACACAAAAACCAGGCGCCTGCCAACACCAATATACTGATGCCTAAAATCGCATTACCATGCTTTGTAATTCTTTCTTTTACAGATGGCTTGAAGGCAAACAATGCGGCAATAGACACCCCGGCCAATAAACCATCTAACCGGTTGTAAGTGGGATAGTACATATACATGTACCAGTATTTCCATGCATTATCTGCTGCTGCCGTAGGCACAATCAGGTAATGCCAGCTATATAGCCGGATCCCGAAACCAAAAAGAAACAGCGCCACCAACAGCACCCAGCCCTTCTTTTCTACTTTAAAAGCGATCAAAGCCGCCAGCACCAATGGAAAAAACAAATAAAAATGTTCTTCCACACACAACGACCATGCATGTGAAAAGGTGCCGCTGGTTTTAAGATCTAACCCCAGGTTTTGTGTAAAAGCCAGAAACTTCCACAGTGGCGGCAAGCTTTCCCTTTCCCGGAAAGCAGGGATCAAAAAATAAATGGCCAGCACCACCAGGTAAGGTGGAATAATTCTAAAAAAACGTTTAATGAAAAATTCCGGCAGGGAAATGGCTTTCCCCCTGGCCATTCTTTCAAACAGCTGCGAAGAAATCAGGAAGCCACTTAATACAAAGAATAAGTCTACCCCCGTCCAGCCGAAGCCCATTATTGTATCCACCCACTCGGGGTGCGCAAACATGCGGTAGTGATAAAACAGTACCATAATAATGGCTAAAGCCCGCAAGTGGTCAAGTCCTAATAACTTTTTGGGTTCGGCGGACGCTGTTGGATGTGTCATAAATGATTTGGCCGGTTCTCTATGAATGAATACTTTTCACATGAAGGAAAGTAGCGTAATAAAGGTAATTATAAACCGTAATAATTTTATTTTATTCGGGATACTTATGTGGCCGCCTCTTTTTGTCGCGTATAGCACCAGGTAATGTCGCCTTCACACCGCACCTCTCTGAAAGCGAAACCCTAAATTTGTAGGGTTACTCAAACTACTGATCGCCATGAAAAGTACGCTTATCAGCACTATAGATGAATACATCGCCGGCTTTCCGCCAGACATTCAGGAGATATTGGAACAGGTACGTGCCACTGTTAAAAAATCGGCCCCCGAAGCGGAAGAAACCATCAGCTATGGCATGCCCGCCTTTAAGCAAAACGGCCACCTGGTGTATTTTGCGGCCTTCAAAAACCATATCGGGTTTTATCCCATCCCATCGGGAATGGAGCAATTCAAAGCGGAACTGGCCGGATACAAAACCGGGAAAGGGTCTGTTCAGTTTCCGCTGGATGAGCCAATGCCATTGGCCCTGATAAGCAAAATTGTAAAATTCCGGGTAAAGGAAAATGAGAAAAAATCAGCAACAAAGAAGAAAAAATAATCCCCTCCGGCACCTGGAACAACTACGTGTCCCAGGCTTTTTTCTTTTGTAAGATATTTACAGTTGCTGCGTAAAGCTATCCATTAGTTGCATAGACAATATCGCCTGCGCTGCGGAACAAGGATTAGCTCCTTTCCCTAAAAAATAATTCGTTACCTGTTCGATCATCGGCTGTTGCACATGTGGCAATGCATCAAAAGTAAATGTTTCTGATAGCCCGTCTTTACGCAGGCTGATCTTACTTCCAAACACCGGGAAGCTGATCGTGCCAGCCGACCCGGTTATTTCACACACATCTTCCTGATCCTCTTTTGACACAGTAAAACACCAGGTGCCATTGAAAACAACGCCATTCTTAAATAAAATATGCCCGGTTACCAGGTCGTCTGCCGGCGACAGATCCGCCTGATTCACCGCAATTCCAGCCGCATGCGCTACTTCTCCAAAAAAGTAAATCATTAAATCCAGCTGATGCGGGGCCAGATCATGAAATAAACCACCGCCGGAAATAGCCGGATCCAGGCGCCAGTTAGCAGCGGAATCTGCAATCAGCTTAGAAGCCGGTGGCTGCAACATTTGTAAGGATACAAAACGTATAGCACCGATAGCATTGTCTGCCAATAGTTCCTTTACTTTTAAAAACACCGGCTGCGCTCTGCGGTAGTGCGCAACGCTCAACTTGATGTTACTGCTGAGCGCTGCTTCATTCATACGAATGGCAGCAGCGGCATTCAGGGTCATCGGCTTTTCCACATACACCGGTTTACCGGCAGCGATGGCCATCAGTGTATAGTCTTCATGCTGCAATGGTGGCGTTGCTATATATATTGCATTTACTTCCGGATCATGGATCAGCTGTGCGGCATCGTCATACCACTTAGGTACACCATGCCGCATGGCGTAATCCTTTGCTTTAGCTGCATCTCTGCGCATCACCGCTACCAGCGATGAGTTGGGGACTTTATTAAAAGCGGGGCCGCTTTTCACTTCTGTTACGTCACCGCAACCAATAATACCCCATTTGATTGTTTCCATATAAAAAGAATGCTGTTGACAAACGTGCAGCAAATTAATGTTTCTCAGGCAGAATTTTTCAGCTTGATTTAGTACATTCACGGATACCCTGCCAGCACATCCCTGGCATTAACATGATAAAATTGAACCCAACAATCCGATAAACCATGCATTTAAACGGAAAGATTTCCAGTATCACCTCCATTAAATTCGGCGCCGATACTACGGCAGAAGGAATAGTGAAAGGCGAGCCGGTATATAGAGATGAAAACACTTTTGCCGCGATGTTTAACGCTAAAGGGGATTTATCAGAGAAAAGCCGATGGAACGATAATGGAAAATTAGACACCAAACGAATTTTCAAATACGATACCACAAAAAATCTGAAAGAAGAAAAAGAAGTAGCTGCAGATGGTACCGTGTATCGCAAATTTGTTTCCCTGTTCAATACACTGGGACAGGAAATAGAATGGCAAATGAGTGAGAAAGGAAAAGGTATTACCGCTAAAGTTTTAAGCGTATATGATGCAGCCGGAAATAAGATAACAGACAAATCATTTTATAAAAAAGACAGACCCGGCGGCGAAACCTCTTATGAGTACAATGAAAAAGGACAGATGATAGAAAGGATTGACAGGAAAGCTGATGGCGCCATTGATCGAATCCATCATTATGCCTATGACGATGCAGGTAATGAAATAGTATATAAAAATTTTAAGGAAACAGATGTATTAAACAGGATGAGTCATTATACATATGACGAATACAATAACATGGTCGGGGAACAGGCATTCAATTCCGATGGCAGTGCAGATGCAACCTATACTTATACATATGAATACGATGAGCAAAATAACTGGGTAAAGAAGGTACAGTTTGTCAACAACAAAGCCCGGTATATCATCGAAAGAGAAATTCAATACCAGCCAAAGTAAAAGCATTGGCCTTATTTTACAGCGGCCTTCAACAGCTCGGAAGGGTTCTTTCCAAACTTTTGTTTAAACGCAACAGGCCAGCCCTTAGCGGGCTGGCCTGTATACATTTAAAGTGAATCATTTATACTTTGTAAAGCAACTGAAATGCTGGTCCGGCAGTAGTCCCATCATTCAATCCGGAAGGCGTTTGCATGAGCTTACGCGCCAACAGATCCAGCGAATACATCGATCCGATGGCTTCCCTCAAAAAATGAGGCTCCCCGTTAAATGTCCGGTGCAGGCCATTTAACAATGCCTGATACTGCTGTGCAAACTGCGTAGCCAAAATATGGGCAGTAGACCCCTTCGTATAATTAGCCGGCTGCGGATCATCAGCCATCGGATATACGCCTGCTTCATCAAAAGGAATAGCAGTCCCGGTATACGTATAAGTCTCTCCATTACTCACCAGGTGATGACCAGCCACTATCTCTGCATATTTATAATAGTGCGACAATTCACCTTGTCCGTCGTAAGGATTGGTAGCTTTGGTACCTTCTCCCTGGTCCATGATTTCATCAATGGCGTTCAGGGCATCCTCAAGAGAAGTGATCACATACAGTTTACCCATACCGCTCCAGTCAGATACCTGTTTCTCAGCATGACCGAAGGTGATTTTTCCTACCTCGTTCAAATCTATCAGCGCTTTTTTGATTTGCTGGTAGAACCAGGCAATCGTGTACAGACTTTCTTCTCCCATCAGTGCAGGACGCAGGGATCTGAAACGCTGCTGGATAATTTCTTCCGGTTCTTCGATCGACATAAAGCAGTCGCGTATCTGATCTATAGAGCAGCGCCTTAAACGAACGGTAAGACCTGCACGTAATCCCCCTGGTAAGGAACCCGGGTACTTAGGCACAAAACGCGAATGAGAGATATTAGGACTGCCTCCTATGGAAATCATGATGTTTGATACCAGTGCCATATGCAACATTTCCTCTATCACCACACTACGGATCAACCCGGATACTTCCACATTGCAATTGGGCTTAATGCTATATAATGCGCAGAGGTATGGCGGAATAGTGGAATGTTCCAGTTCAATAGCTGTTTGTAGCGCCCGGACCAGATCCTCTACGGAGTCCAGGTTCATATAAACAGGATTATCCAGCCATTTGCGGATCATATGCAGTTTACCTCCGGAGAGATCACGGGTAACCGGCATATAATTGGGGCTGGTAATAGGCGTATGAAAAACATTCTTCAGGATATTAATCCGTTGTCTTACCTGCGCATAATCCGACAGATCTACAATTGGTTTCATGACCGGATACAGATCAGCATACTGCTGGAAGATAGGCTGTACATGTTCTACCCAGTTAGGTTCGTCCGGCACCTCATATTCGGTGTATATCAGGGCATTTAACAGCTGATTACCGTTTTGTATGGCGCCTGCTATTGGCGGTGTTGTACCCAGCTGATAGGCCACCCCATATACCTGTCCATCTATATACCTCCTGGGGTTACCCGGATTGGCGGCAGTCAACGGGAGTTCCACTGTGCCATCAGCACCGGTGGTAACCGTAAGCGGAAACGTAAAGGCAGATTGGGGTTGCCCAACATTTGTTGGTCCCGATACCGGCCCTTGCTTTATTTGTCCTTCAATAGTAGTAGGATCATATATCAGCGTAATAGGCGCATTGGGTAATGGTTTTCCGAAAGCAGTGGCATAAAATTTAGTCACCTGCTTTTCGCCGGGGTTCATCCTGAACACAAATTTATCAGCCCGCAAGAAAGTACCTGCACTATTCTCTGATAAGACCATCGGGGTAAGGGGACCGGGAAAGCCCGCAAAAACCGCCAGTGGATTGGAAGCCACCAGTGTAGCCTGTTCGGCACTTAAGGTCATCGAAACAATCCCTCCCGTGAGCGTATACCAGGCGGGGTCGAGATACCTGATTTCACCCAGCGACACCGGAGTGCCGTTTGCAGGGGTTACCCCCAGGTAAAGCTTACCGTTGTCGGCAACGGGGCCACCCACACTCTTGGTAGGACAACTGTTACCGAGGTCAATACTCAGCACATTGTTATCTACTACGCAATATGCGGTATTCAGGTTGAAGCCCGCGCCGGGAACAGCACTCAGCATCCTTCCTGCCGTAAAATAATCAGGCTCCTGCACGCCCTGCTGACCAATGGTACCCACCACGCGGCCCAGGGTAAAATCCTCCTGCGAAGAGTTATCCTGGAAGCCATCTACGTTGAATTTAATACTGAGTTTTTCCGGTATCACTCCTTTAGGTGTTACAGAGGCCAACTCTTTCAGAAACCGGGATTCTCCCAGGTTCGCCCATTTGGTAATATTCAGCACGCTCTGGTAGTAGGCGCCAAAGAAAGAATCTGGTTGTCCCGGTGGATAGCGCACCCAGATGTCACCGAAGGGGGCCTCTTTAAAGTCGCCCCGGAAGCCGGTCTTATTATCTTCCCCCACAATTACCTGGAAGCCCCATAGCTCAGATACCATCTGCTGCTCGGGGTCAAGGTCAACGATTTTTCCTTCTGCGCGGCCATCAGCGCCAGTTACCGCCAAACCAACAACCGGGTCTTCGGCCGGGTCATCGCAAAAAGTACCGTCCAGGTAATATACCCGTTTTACGGAACAATTATAAAAGCGCCAGGCACCGGTACCAGTAGGATTCCACCAGCCATTGCTGGCACCCGGGCCAGGCATATCGTAACTGGTTTGGAACTGATCGGTGTTGAAGTGTTGCGGATCATTGTTTACCGTGGAAGGATCGGCCTGGAATTTTCCCGAAAACTGCAAACGGGGACTCTGTAAATAACTCATAAGTGAATAGATATTTTGGGTTTTATATGAAAGCGTGGAAAACTAAAAAGCAGGAAGGAGCATTCCTTGCCAACAACAAGACACCGCAAGTCCATGGCTTTGCCAGTAGGGAGTTGCCCATCACAAGACAATAAAAAAACAGCCTGTTACCTGTCTGAAGAAATATGCAGGGTGATCATAGTTTACTAGTTATAATGAGGAATAAAAATTTGAGTTTTCGTCAGTCGTATGCGATTATATTATATACAATCTGTGAGGTCGTCTATAAAAATAGGGGATTTTTGGATAATTCATAACCGATTAACAAAATCATCAAAAAAAAAGGGAAATCAAAAACCTTCCCACTGGTATCACCACCATAAATTAGTTAACCTGGGTGCATGAACAGGAAATATTTATGATAGATTTTTGTGCTGTTAAACAATTACCCGAATATGAACACACTGATTCTATTACAAATTTCTCTGATCGCCCACCTGACAGGATTAACTTTAATGGCCGGCACTACAGTGGCAGATTTTGTTACTTTCAAAAACTTCTCCAAACGCATGGAACTGGAAAAAGAAGCACCCTTAAATTTATTGGAGTTAATGACAAAACTTGGTGTTCTTTTAGGGATAGGAGCAGCACTGCTGATCACTTCAGGTGTGGGCTTAATGTTCTGTACCGGCGGCGTTTTCGCCCACATGATCTGGTTTAAAATAAAATTGACACTTATTCTTGTTCTTATTCTGAATGGCTTTTTAGTAAAGGCCCGGCAGGAATCAACCTTAAAAAAGAATATCCATGGAAATACCTTATATCTTTCTCAACCGGTTAAAGGTGCCATGCGGAATCTCAACATATTTTACCTGGTACAGATGGGAATATTCTTTGTGATTATTATTCTGGCAGTTTTTAAATTCAACTAAATATTCATACCAGGGGGATACTAAAAGAGTATCCCCTTTTTATTTACGGACTAAACAGACCGTTGAATCACAAAATAGGTTACCTCACCATACTCCCGTACTAAATTATTCAACCGTTTAAATCCCGTCTTTTCCAACACCTTCTGAGAACCGATATTATCGGGAGCAGTAACGGCTACCACCTCGTCCACCTTCGTATGGGTGAAACAATAATCCACCAAAGCCCTGCTTACTGCTGTACCAATACCTTTACCCCAGTATTTCGGACTCAGGGTGTAACCTATTTCCAACTGACCCGGTACATCTACGAAATTGCGCGCCAGGCACATGCCTATAAAGTCGTTGTCGGTGGCGTTGAATACTCCCCAGCGGCTAAACAATCCCCTTCTGTAATCGTCCAATGCGATATGAAACATCTCTATATACTGCTCAGGAGAGCGGTAAGGCAAATAACAGGTAACTTTTTCATCTTCAAAAAGCGTAGTAAACAATGATATTTCTGCCGGTAAAAACTCACGGATGATGATAGTATTGCTCTGATAAATAATATGCATAGTTCAATCTTTCTTATTGCAAATAGCTTCATTTTAAATTCATTCTCCGGAAGGCACTTCCAACCTAAAGATACTGTTGCAGCCATTCCTTTGCTTCCGCATCATTCGTAAATGACTTCATTGGGATAGGTGGTGTTTTCAGCTTAAATAAAATATTCATGACCAGCTTTGTTAAACCTGGTTTTGACACCATCGCCATCGCCGTATATACATGGGGTAATTGTTCTGCTGAAAATTTTCTTGTCTCCCTATCCGGCACAGGAGAATTAGTAAGATAAATTAATAGCGGTACTTTTTTATTCCCGGTTATTTGTTTTACCAATGCGATATTGTTTGAAATATTTTCAACTGTTCTTAAAACGCTTTTAGAGTAGGAATACAAAATACCGGTATTATCATAATAATAATCTGCTATTTCTCCTTTAATAAGCGGAAAGTGATCAGGTGGATTCATTCAAATTTTATTTAAGTTCCCTCATAACAGCGATCGCTGCTATTCTAAGTAATAAATGTACGCTAAATCCGCCTGTATTGCTTCGCCACAGCAACATACTTACCCATTATGGGTATAACTCCACACAAAAACCTGCCAAAATACCGCAGGTATGATTCAGTATACTATATTATATAACAACACGCCCCTGATATAGCCCATATGGCCTTCTGGTATGCTAATTGCATTTTCACTATCAGATCTATATTGAATAACCAAAAAAGTAATTTATGAAATCGATGCTTAAAATTATTGGCGTATTATTATTTTCCGTTGTGCTGTTTGCCGCTTGTAGTAAAAGCACCGACCCTGCAGATGTAGATATCTTTGCTGGTACCTTCAAAGGAAAAATAGGATATATTGACGCCGACAAAAACATCAGCCAGGCAAGTGGCAGTGTTTTCGTTACCAAAGTAGGTACCCGATATGACTTTAGATTCTCTGATGCCATTCCTGACCTTACTGGTGTAGAGTTTGAAAAGAAAGATGATAATACATTAATTAGTATTGGATCTTCTGGTACCGGTATGATCACCATCAACAAAGATAAACTTGTGATAGGATTTACAAGGAATAGCAGAGCCTGGACAGCAGATTGTAATAGATAGTACATTCATTGTGAGATAGTAATAATATCGAAATAAATAAGCCTTCCCATCGTATGACGGGAAGGCTTATTTATTTTAACAGCTCAGGCAACTTTCTAAATAATGAACCTGGTAACCGATTTGCACCAGTGGTGTAATCTGTCACTATCGCCAATGTTTTATCCGGAACGGTAATGGTAATTGTTTTGCTTTTAAAACCGAACACCCGTGTCCGTATCCGCACAGCAAACTGGTAAAGATGGTCGCTAAAGACATCTAAACATAGCCACCACAGGGCACCAAGCGATATCGGAACAAGTGGTATGGTAGTTGTCACGAACTAATTAAATGCCTGCGCTAACTTTAAAACAGCTCGTATAGCGCCATCACTTAACAGTTTAAAAGTATTTTTTAAATTAACCTTATGTTTCCGAACTACTTGAAGATCGCTTTCCGTGTTCTCTGGCGCAACAAGATTTATGTAGTCCTCAACATTGTAGGCCTGGGCTTTGCCATTGCCTGTTGTATACTTGCTTACCTCAACTATAACTACAGGGAGAACTTCGACCGGAATCACGTTCATGCGGAACATATTTACCGGTTAAACAGCACGCGTGCAGTGGATGGAAGTAAGCAGCCATGGGCAGTTGTGCCGTTACCGTTAGCGCAGGCAATGCAGAAAGAGCATGCCGGGGCTGACCGGATTGCCCGCCTCAGTAGTGCGTCCGTTGTGGTAAAAATTAAAGAACATACTTTCGATGAGCATATCCATTATGCCGACAAGACCTTATTTGATTTTTTTACGTTCCCGTTGAAATACGGGAACTTATCCGGGTTTGATCAATCGAACCAGGTCATCATCAGCGCAGCTTTTGCGGACAAATACTTTCCCAAACAAATGCCCATAGGTCAATCGCTGACAATCATTGGATCAGCCGGTAACCCTGAGGAGTATACGGTTACCGCGGTAACACAGCCAATCCCGGCCAATTCAAGTATTCAATTCGATATCATCACCTCATTTGAAAATGGATTTGTTCATGGAAAGTTAGCTCCTGAAGATTGGGCGAACCCAAACCTCGTTACCACATTTGTGGAATTGAAAAATAAGAACACGGYGCGCTTTGTAACAGCTAACCTCAATCCCTACATAGCGTTACATAATCGTAATCGCACCGATTGGCCGATAGAAAGTTTTACGCTCCAGCCTTTTTCTACGTTGGCAGCAAGCTCGGATATTGATATGCCGGAATACGTGTATGGCAGCCAGTTAACGGCCAATCCCCGTGGTGTGCTTGTGATAGTGCCGGCCATTATGTCATTGTTTATTTTACTGATTACCTGCTTTAATTTTACCAATATTTCCATCGCATTTGCCAGTAACAGATTAAAGGAGATCGGTATCCGAAAAGTAATGGGAGGTTTCAAACGCCAGTTAATCTTACAATTCCTGACCGAGAACATCGTGTTATGTTTGCTGGCGGCCGTATTAGCGTTGTTGTTTGTCCACTTACTCTTACCAGCTGTCATTCAGTTGACGAACGTTGATCTTTCACCAGACTATGGCAGGGATTACGGGTTCTGGCTTTTCCTGTTATTCATTCCCGCTGTCAGTGCTATCTTTTCCGGTTTATACCCGGCAGTATATGTGAGTTCCTTTCAGCCATTGCAGATTCTTAAAGGCAAAACGGCCCTCGGTGCTTCCAACCGTTTTACACGTTTCCTGTTGATTTCACAATTTAGCTTATCCTGCTTCGCACTCGTGGTAGGTATAGTAATGTCCCAGAATGCTTCTTTTCAACAGAAAGTTGATTTTGGTTATGCTATCAATGAGATAGCTGTAGTAGAAATCAATAATCCGCAGGAGTACCGCGTTTTAAGCCAGGCAGCTCAACAAAACCCGGAAATTAAAAGCGTAGCCGGATGTGTTCAACAAATTGGTGATGACACTTACACCCAAAGCGCCAAAACTGAAAAGAATGAAATACAAACACAGGTAGCACGTGTTGGAGGCGAAGCCTACCTCCATAGTATGGGGCTCCATATAATGCAGGGGCGGCATTTTTACAATACCGGCGCCGACGCGGATAAGTCTATCCTGGTCAATGAAACCTTTCTGCAACGGTTGCAGCTCACACAGCCACTCGGCCAGCGTGTGACCCTCGATAGTACCCAATACACGATTGTTGGAGTGGTGAACGACTACAAAGAATATGGCTTGCACAGCCTTGTGCCACCTTGCGTGTTACGCATGGCCAAACCTGATGATTATAAGTTTATGGTTGTTCGCGCAGATAAAGATAAACTACCACAGGTAACCAAATACTTACAGTCTACCTGGCACCAGTTAGTACCCAACATACCATACCGGGGCTATTTACAATCGGATTTAATTGAAAAAGAAATCCGTATGACACAAGCCTTCAAGTCGATTGCATTTTTCCTGGCTATTGTTACCCTGCTTTTATCAGCATCAGGTTTGTTTGCACAAATCTCTTTGAACATTGATAAGCGAAGCAAAGAAATTGGTATTCGTAAAGTGCTTGGTGCATCGATCCTGCAAATCATCGGACTGGTAAATCGGGAGTTCATACGCATACTCCTGATTGCTTTTGTGGTGGGTGCTGCTTTGGGTTATTTGTTTACCAACAAGTTTATTTTCCAGGTTATTTATCAATATCATCCAGCTGCCGGTCCATGGCCCTACATCGGTACATTCCTGATGGTGTTGCTTTGCTGCAGTGCTATTATTGGAACAAGGGTATTCCAGGCAGCCAGCGCAAATCCAATAGATAGATTGCGGGCAGAATAATATCGTCAATCTAAAATCCGCATCCTGTAGGCGTTCATGGCGGTAACACCGAGCTTCGTGATGAGCCGGTAATTCACCACCACGCCTACGGCTGCACCCACAAAAGGGAGTAACTGGCCTAGCTTGGCCAGGTCTATATGATCTCGGTACTCCATCTGGAAACGTTGCCAGTCGAAACGATGAATATCCTCCGGCAGTTGGCTGCTTTTATCTTTCCAGCTCTCCACATTTTCAAACACGTTACGGCGATGCTCCTGGCTGCTGAAGGCCAACTGGAAAATATAGAGGATGTACAACCGCTCTTTATAATCTTTTACATCAAAACCATAAAAGGTAGCGATGTCAAAAAGCAGTTTTAGTTTCATGCCAAGTAGTATCGGGAAGTCCGCCAGGCCCAGTAAGATTCCCCCGGCGCCGGTAATCCCGCCCTCCGCAGCTGCCGTTTTGCGGTAAAAGTCCACCCGGCGAAGTACTGCTTCTTCCATATCATACAACGAAGCAAAACCAGGCTGGTCAGGTACAGTATAGGTGGATCCGAACAGTACACCACGTACCATTTGTTTAATAGTAACGGTAATGGCATCATGTACCTTCTGTGGAATAATGCGGTTAATACGCGACTGTACTGAGGTAGACAGTCTGTCCACCAAAGATGGCTGACGCTGCATTTTATGCTGCCAGATCTCCAGCTCCACTTTCATCCGTTGTTCGTATAACATAATTGAAAATTACAAAAAAGCCTTTAAATACAGCGATTTAAAGGCTTTCCTGTAATTACTATCTTAATGACTGAAAATATCTACCAGGTTCTGCTGCGGCGCCAACTGTATAGCCGCCCCTCTTTTCACCCAGCCGACAAATATGCTTTGTACCTTCCCTTCTGTTGTCCAGACATTAGGTAATTCTACTGTAATTTCGTTATCCTCCCCTCTCTCAGGTAAGTAGTAAGCAGTACTGCCGACCTTTCTGATACGTACAAAAGGCTGAAATTCGGATGCCGGATGATGCTTGGGTAATTCCGGGATTTGCTTTATTTCTACATAATCAGACCACTTCCCCGGCTTAATGTTGGTTGCCAGYGGGATGAAAGTGGTATCCACCAATACTAACGGGTTGGTAAGGCTCTCGTCAAGATAATATTCCACGATCTCTATCACAAGGTCAACGGCAGCGGCATCCTTCGGAAAGTCGAAATAAAAATTGGCCAGATATGTACTTCCGGAAGGAGTGGGATAAGTATAACTGTTATTCATTTTTGTGCCATCGAAATAGAATTTAGCGACCTTACTGGTGTCATTGCTGATGTTGAATTTTTGTTGATACACGGTTTCACCATTACTTTTCCTTCTTAGCTCCATGGTAACCTCATTTTTCTCGAAGGCAATTTTACTTACCTCATTGCTCAAACTCACACTCCCATATAACTCGCGCACTTTTACGCCATCAAAATACTGTTCAAGCGCATCTCCCAATATAAATCCATCCATGCTGAGTGGTTTGAATTCCAGTACAGGTTTTACGATCAGCTCACCTTCCTTTGCACAGGCAGTGAATAGAACTAAAAACAATGGTATTACCAGGTAAAATATGTTCAATCTTTTTTTCATGATTTTTTGTTTTAGAGAACTAAAAATTATAAGAAAGGGAGAAACTGAAAGTGCGGCCTATATAGCGGGTCAAAGTTTTACGATCTCCAATTTGTTCATTTGTTTTTTCATCTACATACCCTTCCTCAAACTTTTCGGAGAAGCCTTCCTTATACTGATATGCATCGTTCCATTCTGCAAACACGGGAGGTCTGTTGGGTTTGTATTCAAAGGTTGAATTGTCATTGATAAAGAAGCGATGGGGAGCGTCCATTAGATTACTCATATTGAGCTTAGCCTCCATTTTACCTTTCAGTAATTTGTAACTTACCTGGGCATCCATCTGCCCCCGGGGTCTTTCATACTCTATAAAATTGGGGTCGCTGCCGGTAACAAAAGTTTTGTATCCCATGTAATTATATACCAGGTTTAAACCAAGGCGTTTGCCGGCATATTGTATACCTGCATTATACAGTATGGGCACCTGTCCGTATAAGGCGCGGGGGTATTTAAGATAAGTGTAGACGACTGAATCCGTTCCATTCCGATCTGAATACACCACTTTATCCCTGGCTCTTACCTGCGATTTTTGCAAGGTAAGGTTGCCGCTCAGGTAAATATTTTCAAGAAAATTTGAACCCGCGTAAATAAACCCGAGATTCTTCCTCAGTTCAAATTCCCATCCTCTTACTTTTGCCCAGTCAGAATTAGTAATAAGAATATCAGGCTTCCCGGTATTCGCCTGATCATACGTGTAATATTCTGCTGGTTTATCGAAGTATTTGTAAAAATATCCGGCAGATATTATTTCTCCGGATCCGGGAAACCATTCCACTTTGACATCATAGTTTTTAATAACGGTGCTTATCACACCCCTGCTTCTCAAAATGGTGCCATAAGAAGGATTATAACGGGAAAACCTTGAGTTTTCCATTAAGCCGGGTCGCACCACGCTCTCTGCATAAGAGGCCCGCACATTCAGGTTCTTGACCGGAGTGTAGGTAATATTAACCGAAGGGAGGAAGTAAGTTCTTACAGAGTCATCCAGGTACAATTTAAAGTTCCTGTCTTCTGCCCTGCTGGCGCCATTTTTCATAGTATCCAACTTGAAATAATCTGCCCGCACACCCCATACTATCCGCAGGTTAGGTAACAGTTTACTGTCGAACATCACGAATGCACCTTTGTTGATACTTTTTCCTTCAAAGGAGTTCAGTGAATAATCTCCGGGGAAATAAAACAGATCTTTTGCAGGATGTTCCATGCTCATATAATCTCCCCATTGCTGTATCGGGATAGTGGAATACGGATTATCAAGTCCATATTTAGTGACAATAGGCAATACTATCCAGTTGTACCAGGCATGTTTATCCAGGTAATTAAAGCCTGTTTTAATTGTATGCGTTGTTTTTCCCAGCTTTACATCTATCGCTGCACTAATGTCGCCTGCCAGGTTTCGTTCTCTGTAACTATATTGATCCCGGTGTAGTGTTCCCCATCCCGGATCGGAAGCCTGACCTGGTGCGTATACAAACAGCGGGGTTTTATTAGCAAGTTCTCTTCCCCCCAATGCTGCGGAAACAGCGTCCTGTTCTAACGTTCTTAAATGGGTACGGGAAATATTCCATGCTATTTTTACGCGGCCTGCCTGGTGGCTCCCACTTAGTTTGTTTTGTAACAGATCGCTGAACTTGGGCTGGTCATCTTCCTGTATGAAGGGGAATTTATTGCTATCTTCATTTTTAGGCTCTTCATAGCTCCAGCCTTTTATGCGGCTAAACCTGTCATCGAATATATGAGTGTATAAATTGTAGGTGCTGATCTGATGTTTTTCCGTTTTGAATCCTCCATTCAGCAACATACCGATCGTAGTATTAAAACCGGACATATTGCCGGTATTAACGTCCGATACATCCCCTACCACGGTAGGTCGGCGGCTCCAGCTGCTTCTTCTCATATCAGCAATGTAATCATTGGTTTGCGTGTTCCGGTAACTAAGGGAGCCTACGAAACCCAGGTTCCGTTCTTTCGTTTTGCTCAATGAATAAGCCCTGCCAAGGCTGAACTGGTAATTTTGTGAAGGCATTGCTTTATAAGTGCGGGTACCTAGTCTTTCAGTACCACCAATACGTTTGTTTTGTTCACCTATCTGCGGGGATTTTATTTGATTCTGAGCTTCCGGTCTCTGTGGATTGTATTTATTACTCAGATCGAACAATCCATCCGGAAAGTGATTTCTGCTGCCGTCATTATACCCCAGGTAATCGTACTTGCCACGTTGGTAACCGTAAAAATCTTTTCCGGTGGTGCGGGAATTTAACGATAGTCCACCGCTTACAGAGATGAAGTTGGATACAGGAATAGACTTGGTAGTGATTTGTACCAGGCCACCGGCAAATCCATATAGCATATCTGGCGTGATGGATTTAGCCACTACTATATTCTCTACCAGGTTACTGGGAATCAGGTTAAATTCAAAATCACGTTCCTGCACATCGGTGCTGGGCAAAGTACTTCCATCCAGTAAAGCCACATTGTATCTTTCTGCGATGCCACGTACCACCACTTTTCTATTGTCTGTAGTGCTTACACCCGTGATCCGTTTTAACGTTTCACCAATATGCTTATCCGGAGTAGCGGCTATCTGCTCTGCACTGATGCCATCTGAAAGCGAGGCCGCATTTTTTTGGCGGGTAAAAAGAGAAGCAATGCTTTCTTTTTTTGCAGAAGCCTTTACTACTACTGCAGATAGCTGTCCCTTCTGTCTTTTCATGGTGGCGTTGAGTTCAAAGGTCTGATGATCATTTACATCAATTCCACTCACTTCTTTAGCACCATAGCCCATATAACTGATGTTGGCGGTATAAGTCCCTTGTGGAAGAACAACCAGGAACGCACCATTTATGTCTGTAAAAGCACCTTGGTCACCAATACGAATAGTGACACCTTCAATGGGCTGTCCGTTTTCTGCATCAATGATTCTCCCACTTACTTTTCCCGGTGCTTTTTTAGGGAGAGGGGCCTGGGGTTGTGCAATAATAACCACTGATTCTCCGGTCAGCTTCCAGCTAAAAGGCACTCCTGTTAATGTTTTTTGTAACACCTCTTTCATAGTGGCATTAGAAAAATTCGCCGCCGATACTTTTATTCCCGCCGTTTCATTTTCATCAAAAGCAATGGTAATACCGGTTTGATGTTGTATTTCCTTTAATCTTTGTGCTAATGAGGAAGCAGGAAAACTGATCGTATTTTTCTTATCCAATACTCCCTGGGCATAGCTCTGCAGGCAGGTGAGCAACAGTAACATGCTTGCCAGTAGTAGTTTTGTTGTGGCGCATCCCGCCCTTCGTTCGCCATGACGGTGCCTGTCTTTTTTTTGCATACTTTTACAATTGTTTAAATGGAATAATAGCCATCTCCCAATGGCTGTTTTGCTGTCCCGCTCTAACGGGACAGCTTTTTTAATGAATGATAACGGTATCTTTTTTAATCGTATAGTGTGTATTATATAAGGCGCATATAGTTTCCAGTACACGCTCCTTCGAAGCATTCTGCGGGAAATTGGCGGTAAAAGCGGCTTGCTGTATTCGTTTGTTGTTACTGTTGATAATGATATTATACTGTAGTCTCATGCGCAGTACCAGTTCATCATAGGCTGCGTTGTCAAGTACAAAACGGTTATTCCACCAGCCATTTTGGGAGGATACATTTCTTTCTGTAGTGGAAAAGCTACCATTGACCAGGTGATAGTCCAACTCCATGTTACGCGTAAGTGTATCCAGCACACTGCCGGAAAGCCCTACCTGCACTTTCCCTTCTGCTACAGTTATTTGCACCTGTTGCAGTTCGTGATAAGCTCGGATATTGAATGCCGTACCAAGCACCCTGGTTTGCAGGGAATCAACATGGATAATAAAAGGCTTCAATGGATCTTTTGCGACTTTAAAATAGGCTTCTCCTTCCGCTAACCATACTTCACGCAGGTGGTCTCTCCCGGCCATTTTCCTGATGCTCAGAACAGAGCCATTATTCAACCATACTTCTGTGCCATCCGGAAGTTGCAGGTACTTGCGTACGCCCCGCCCCGTGGAATAAGTATCCATCTCTACAGACAATTGTCTTGGATTTCCTAAGGGCATTAACCATTGCAGTGCGCCCCAAAGACTCAGCCCAACCACCATTGCCGCTGCACTGTAACGGATTACAAGCCACAAACGATTTACATCGGGTGCAGGTGCATTCCATTCCGGAGATTGCTCCAATCCTAAACCCGTCACCATTTTTTTCCAGGTGTCGGCTTTGGTTTTCCGGACATGCTTTTGGTTCATCCAAAAGGGACGGCGGGTATTGCCGGTGGCATCATACCAACGGTTCACCAGCTCCTGTTCCTGTTCGTTCGACTCATGTTGCTGATAACGTCTGAAAATTTGCTGAAAGAAATTCATAATAGTACATCTCTTGTACTATTACTGGGAAAAAGGAAGTTTTATACTTCTGATTCGTGTTACCAAATTGTAAACACTTTTTATAACCCCAGCACTACGATCGCTGCTGCCATAAAAATGGAATGCGTATCAGGGGAAGCATCGTTGTAAAAGTGGGTGACGCAACTCTTAAGCCGGCGGATCGCCTGTGATAACAGGTTACGTACGGTTTGCTCCGACAACGACAAATGCCGGGCTATTTCAGCAACAGAATGATCCTGCTGACGACTTAACTGAATCACTTTTTGCATATTCACCGGCATGGAAGCGATTTCACGGTCGATAGCGGCTTGTAGCTCTTTGGAAATTAATCCTTCCAACACGTGGTGTTCCTGCAAAGTAAGAAACTGACCCAGTGCATGGTAACAGATCTCCTGCTTGCGGGTAAAGGCCAGCACGTCAATGATCCTGTATTTAAGCAGGGTAAAGAGATAAGGTTCCAGCGAACCATTTTTAGTGGACAGTTGCTGCTTTTTTTTCCAGATGCTCTCCATAATGTCCTGCACAATATCCTGTACTTCAGCTACATTCCCCAAACGCTTACCGGCACCTTCATACAAAGGTTCCCAATATCGTTCATAGAGGACGGCAAATGCACTTTCATTACCCGACCGCATTAAGTGTAGTAATTCTTCGTCCGTTAAAGATAACAGTGCATCAGGTAGAAACATAGGTACTGCAGTAAAACTGATTGAAGCGGCAAAGGTAATCCGGCTGTATTAACTTAATGTTAATACAACTGCAACATGACAACTAAAAATGCATCTCATCATCCGGAAACAAGTATTCTATGCTGGTATTATTTTAACTTTTGCTTCCCGGATTTTGCTCAAATCTTGGTAAATCAATGGGTATGGCCTTAATTTAATTCTGATGAAATAGTCCGGCTAAGCGCTTTTGGGAAGATGCTCAAGTTATTTCTTAATATTCCATATGCTTTATTATTATTCAACCTTTTGCCTGTAAAGCAGTGACCAAAACGTTATGAAAGGAGGATCCGAAGCCAGACTTTTATTCCAGCAACTACAAAACACCGGTGGAGAGATTGTTCTCGTGAAACTGCACAACCTGTACTTTGGCAGGATATTCAAACTGATTCACTCATTGGTGAAACAACGCGAATCCGCTGAAGAATTGGCCAGTGATGTATTTGTGCAATTATGGCAACGCCGGGAAAAATTATCTGAAGTCATCAATCCTGAAGTCTATTTATATGTGATCGCCCGGAATAAAGCTTTCACCTTTCTGAAACAGCAATTGAACCTCACCGAGCCGCTGGAAAATATTGAAGATTTTCGGCTGGAAGTAGCCCGATCCCCGGAAGAACTACTTATTTCTTCGGAAATGCTTAACAGGATTAATGCCGCCATCAACCAACTCCCTCCCAAATGCAAGCTCATTTTTATGCTGGTCAAAGAGCAATCGTTCAAGTACCGCGATGTAGCTGAAATATTAAATATCTCCCCTAAAACCGTGGAAACCCAGATGGGCATTGCCTTAAAGAGACTAAGCAAAGCCTTTACTTTCTCCACCACATAATTTTTTTTATTCCCTTTAAGGGTAAATGGCAGTTTTACCACTCCTTCTAATAAACGACCGCCATTTACATGGACAGAATTTGGGAATTACTCGCCAAAAAGTTTAATCACGAAATCTCTGATCAGGAGATGAAAGAACTGGAGGACCTGCTAAAGAAACATCAGCAGGAGTTCCAGCAAAGCGAAGTCCTGAACGCTGTTTTCAACCTGGAAGTCATTACAGACGAAGATTCTTCCATGGTAGAGCGGAGCGAGATGCGTCTCAGAAACGCCCTCGGCGAATCCGTGTCAGATAATACTGCTGCGGCATCTCAGACATGGAGCATCAAAAAACACCTCAGGCGCAATTCGAAGATGTACATAGCCGCTACACTCAACCTGGCTGCCGTCACCTTCCTGTACCTGGTACTAAGTCATGATACCGGCAACACCTTCCGTAACAAAATCAATACAGAACGTGGCGCTAAAACTACGGTTCATTTACCGGATGGTTCTGTGGTTACCTTAAACTCAGGCAGCCGGCTTAGCTACGACAAAGATTTTGGTGTAAAAAACAGGCTGATCAACCTGGAAGGGGAAGCATATTTTGACGTCAGGAAAAACCCGTCTATGCCGATGATTGTTGCTACTGCAGCAGTAGAAGTCAAAGTACTGGGAACAACCTTTAACGTAAAAGCCTATGCAGAAGATTCTATGGTGGAAGCTTCGCTATTTACCGGCACCATTCAGCTGACCACGGAAAAAGATCCGGAAAGAGTGATCCTGCTCCGGCCACGGGAAAAAGTAACCATCAATCAAAAACAAAATACGTATACCGCACCCGCTACGGCGAAAGAAACACACAGTGAAACCATATCATTACAACACATGTCCTTCAATCGCATCGACAGCAGCTTCGATGAAATGGCCTGGCTAAAAAACAAACTGGTATTCCGCTCCGCCAGATTCCAGGATGTTGCCAATGAGCTGCAAAGAAAATTTAACGTATCCATTTATTTTAGTGACACGGTATTCCAGAATATACGC